>CAZGQB010000063.1:0-9411 GCA_964527055.1 uncultured Sulfuritalea sp. | reverse complement strand
GAAAACCGTTCAACCCAGCATTGCATGGCGTTTGACGGGCATAACAGTATCTACAACGCCAGGCCGGCTGAAGCCGGCCCCACATTCACTGCAAGCATTCACCGGGCGCCCGCGGGCGCCCGGTGTCATTTCGAGGCGAGCTTGCGCAGGAGTTCCCGCGCCGCATCCTCCACCAGGTCGAGCACCTGCTCGAAACCCTCCTCGCCCCCGTAATACGGATCGGGTACCTCATCCTCATCGAAGGTCTCGCTGAACTCCAGCAGCAAGGCGAGTTTGTCCTGGTACAACGGCGGGCAGGCGCGCTGCAGCCATTCCAGATGGTCGCGCCCCATGGCGATCACGTGGTCGAAGCGGATGAAGTCGAACTCCGTCACGCGCCGTGCGCGCAAGTGCGCGAGGTCGTAGCCGCGTCGTCGCGCCGCGGCGATGGTGCGCGGATCGGGCGTGTCGCCGACGTGATAGCCGTGGGTGGCCGCCGAATCGAACTCGAAGGCATCGGAAAGGCCCAGTTTTTCCGCCAAGCCGCGCGCCACGCCTTCCGCCGTGGGCGAGCGGCAGATATTTCCGGTGCAAACAAATAGTATGCGGCGCATGTCTATTTTCTCCATAACTTATTGTTTTATTGTATTTTAAAGTCTATGTTTGTATATAGATGCTCACCTGTATATACTGCCGAAGTGTTACCAAGGTGCACCCAATACAACCATGGCAAAGCTCTCCGATCGCTACATTCGTGACAAACTCAAACCCGGCCCCGTCGATATCTGGGAATCCGATGGCGACGGCCTGAACATTCGCGTCCGCCCGAACGGCACCAAGACCTGGGTGATTCGGCGTAAGCGCGGTGGCAAGACCACTACCGAAACTATAGGCGAATTCCCTGACATGGATTGCAAGGCGGCGCGTGAAGCCTTTGCAAAACGATCATTCTCGCCGAATCTAAACCGCCTCACTTTTGGCGAACTTCTTGATGAATGGTATTCCAGGCGCATTGAACCGCGCTACCGGGTAACGAAAAACGCCAGGGTCTATATTGCGCGCGCCAAGACGGAATTTGGCTCCGTCGCGCTTGCCCGACTGACGGCCGCTCAATTGGTTCGATGGCTTCAGAAATACGCAGAGGCGGCGCCCGTCTCGGCGAACCGTTGCACATCCTCGCTCAAACTGGCACTGAACTATGCCGTCGAGTGCGGCTACCTTGACCGCAACCCACTGCACGCCGTAACGCTTCGCGTCATTGGCGGCGAGGAAAAGACGCGCGACCGACACCTCACCGATGACGAGATTCGGGTGATGTGGGCATGGAATAACAAGCTGCTGCGGCTTTTGTTGCTGACCGGGCTCCGGATCAGTGAGGGACAGAAGGGCTACCAGGACGGCGACCGCTTTCGTATAGATCGCACAAAAAACGGAGATCCTCACTGGGTCTATCTGCCGCCGCTGGCCATCGAGCAGGTCGACAGATTCAACACCACCCCGACAAACATTCAGGCGTGGCTGCGCCGCAAATGTGAGCGTAACCAGGTAGCACCATTCACCCCGCACGATCTTCGCCGCACATTCGCCACGCGCCTTGCTGGCCTGAACATACCACCGCACATAATCGAAAAATGCTTGAACCACCGCATGCAAGGCGTCATGGGCATTTACAACAGAGCTGACTATGAGGCTGAACGCATCGCCGCGGCGCGGGCCTGGGCCGATGAGCTTTCAAAGATTCTCGCCGCTGAACTGGTTAATACCGCCGCCTGACGGTCTCAGGCAAAGCGGGCCGGCAAGGTGAATACAGCACCAAGCCGACCCTGACCACGAAGCACCTATAAGGAGATGCAAATGGCTACCATTGATTCTAAGCAAGACTTGCAAGCGCCGATAGCTGGAACACGGAAGACGCAGTTCAAGACGTTCTTTGCCTGCAACCCTAACCGGGATGCGTTGTTCGCCATCAATGCCGATATTGATCTGGATGATGCGCTGGAACATGCCTCAACGTTTTTGTGCTCGGCTGAAAAAGTTGTCCGTGACTTGGCAATGATGAATGGGGGCAACGAAAGCGCTTTTGCCGCGCTGTACCTGGTTCAAATGTCCAAGGCGTTGGTTGATGCTTCGATCCTGGCTCCAAAAAGCGAAGGGAGTACAACGTGAATTCGCCAATCGTTCGAAATGGTTTTGAATGCGTAACGCGGATAGATGGCGAGGCCAATATGATTTGCGCCTACAGCGAACTTGTGCACATTCAGGCATTGTTTGCGGCGATTACGCGCCTGGCGGGAACCCAAGATTCACAGAGCTATGTAGCGCAACTGTCAAAGCTTGGAGAGGAAATGGCTGACCGCCTTTCCAACGATGTTGATGTGCTTCGCGAGAGAATCGTAAAGGCCGGTCTAGTTGGTGACCTTGTCGCCGAAGGGGCGGCGCAATGACTTGCCAAATTGATCAAGAGTCTATTCGTTGCCTACGGAAGGTAATTATCACGGGGTTGTCTAGCTATGGCGAAGTTGAGCGGCTATCCGACCGATGGGAGAGTTTGCACGGTGAGGGGCAACAACCGAGCCGCGAACTAAAGCCAGTTCATCCAACTGGCAGTGCTGATACGGTAGGCGATTTCGCCGATGCACTGGCTTATCTCGATGTGTTCGAGAGTGAGTTGCGTGCGGGCTGAGGAGGAGCGCCGCATCGGGTAATGTCCGGAAGCCGGACATTTAAATGTGGACGCAACTCACCTTTAAATGCCCGCTTCCCGGGTATTTAAATACGGCATTGAGCCGCATTTCCGCAACTGAGTATTGAAGCCGCCTACGGGCGGCTTTTTCTTTGTCCGCAATTCGCGCGCAAGTTTTCTCATTCTAGGTTACTTGAGACAAACCGCCCCGGCATAGTCCTGACATGCACCAACAGACATGGACGGTTATGTGTACGCAAGTTTTCTCAAACACCCCTGAAATGAGACAAACCGCCCCGGCATAGTCCTGACATGCACCAACAGACATGGACGGCTGTGTGTACGCAAGTTTTCTCAAACTGGGGTGTAAATGAGACAAACGCCTCGGCATAGTCCTGACATGCACCAATAAGTCAAGGAGCAACAAGTGAATACTGAGAACCACCAATCAACGCAAAACCCCGTGCTATCAATTGACGAGTTTTGCCATTCACACGGGATTAGTCGGGCATTTTTCAACAAGCTCCGACAGTCAAACCAGACGCCCGACTTGATCCTCATCGGCCGTCGCGTGTTGATTTCGTCTGAAGCTGCAGCGGCTTGGCGTGATCGATTCACGGTTCGCGGTAGCGCGGCCGTCGAGTGCGGGACGGCGCGTGGCGGTGCAGCATGAACAAAGAAAAACAGACACGCTCATGGCGCTCGAAATGGCTGCTGCCATGAATATCCGCCCCATTCCAGCAGGCGCGGTGCCCTGTGCCGCGTGTGGCTTTCCGGTTGCACGGCGGGACAAGACCGGGGAGGTCCGGCTATCCATCACAGTAAGGCCGGGCGCCTCTATCGCAATCGGCGGGCCCATCTGCGGTATCTGCGCCGCCAAAGCGCGAGCCAACCCCGAGAGCGCGCTCGATGTCTTGCGCGCAGCCAGTCCGCGCATGCTCGACAAGTCAGGAACTGGCCAATGATCCCTGCCGGTATCGATCCGACCAAGCTTAAGCCTGGCGAAAATCGCCTGCCCTGCCCGTTCTGTGACCGAGGGCCGAAGGACACCGCGCTGTCGGTTCGCCTGGAACCCGACGGCACCGTGATCTGGCATTGCCATCGACTCTGCGGCACCGACGGATCAAGCCGATCCCGCAACGACAAAACGCCACCGCAGGCGCATCGGGCAGCCCCACGGCCCGCCGAACGGCCGCGCGGGCTATCCGACTCCGCGCGGGCGCTTTGGGCCGCTACAGAGCCCGTTTCCGGCGCTGCGGTGGATTACCTACAGGCGCGAGCCTGCCTGCTGCCGCCGGCCGACAGCGATCTGCGCTGCATGCCGGCGCTCAGGCATCCATCTGGCTACATCGGCCCGGCCCTGGTTGCGCTGATTACAGACGTCTGCACTGGCGCGCCGCTGTCCCTGCATCGCACCTGGATCAAGCCCGACGGCAACAAGGCCAACGTGAGCCCGCCGCGCCTGCTGCTAAAGGATCACCCGATAGCGGGCGGCGCGATCCGCCTGTGGCCCGACGAGGCCGTGACGGCCGGCCTGGGCATCGCCGAAGGCATCGAGACTGCGCTATCCCTTGCGCACGGCTTCACGCCGGTCTGGTCGCTGATCGACGCCGGCCACCTCGCCAAGTTTCCGGTACTCAATGGAATTCAAGACCTCATCATCGCCGCCGACAACGACGACGCCGGCCGTAAGGCCGCCGACGAATGCACCCGGCGCTGGTCGCCGCATGCCGCCGTGCGCGTGATCTCCGCTGATGCCGATGGCTGCGACCTCAACGACGAGGTGCAAACATGGGTGAAGTGATCCCCGCCGACAAGATGCACAAAAAGATCGCCTCCGCGAAGCCAATTTCGAACGAGAGCTCCAAACGCCCCGCCGTCGAGTTTGACGCACAGGGTCTGCCGATCATCCATCACGACAACGGCAAGCTGCCGGAAATCCTGGACGGCATCGAGCTCGCCTTTTCATTGAGTCCGGACCTCAATATCTATCGCTACGCCGGAAGGCTGGCGCGAGTTCACCAGGCCGGCAAATCGGATGATGAAAAGATACGCCGTCCGGCCGGCGCCGTGATGGTGCATCCGATTGAGTCGGCGCATGCTGTCGAGCTGGCCGGCCGCGCTGCCAAGCACTACAAATTCGACGCCAGGGAAAAACAGGATCGTCCTTGTAATTGTCCGCGCAGCGTTGCAGACAGCTTTCTGGCACGCCTGCACTGGCCGCGCCTGCCCGACCTCGCCGGATTCATCGAGGCCCCCTTGCTGGCGCCCGATGGCCGAATCATTGATAAGCCCGGTTATGACGCCGACAGCGGCCTGTTCTGCGCCTTTGTGGAGATCACCGGCTATCTACGCCCGCCAGCCAAACCGACCCGCGACCAGGCGGTGAAAGCCTATGAGCGGCTGCGGGCCATGTTTGACGGCTTCCCGTTCGTAGACGATGCCGATCAGGTTGCATTGGTTGCCGGCATCATTACCGCACTGCTGCGGCGCGTACTACCCGCCGCCCCTTTGTTTGCCATCACGGCGCCATCTCCTGGCACCGGCAAAACCCTGCTCTGCGAGACCTTGGCCATCGTCGCCACAGATCGGCGCGCCTCTGTGATGAGCCTGGGTCATGACGATGCCGAATTCGAAAAACGCCTGGGCGGCGTGTTGCTGGCCGGGGATGCCGTGATCTCGATTGACAACATCGAGCGCGCCCTGCGCGGCGACCTGCTCTGCCAGATCGCCACGCAGCAGTTCGTGCGGCTGCGCCCCCTGGGTGGATCTGGAATGCTCAACGTACCAACGCATGCGCTCCTGGTGGCGACCGGCAACAACCTCGCCATCATTGGTGACCTTAAGCGGCGCGTGCTGATGGTGCGCCTCGATGCCCATACCGAGCGACCAGAGCAACGCAGTTTCGACCGCAACCACCTGGACGAGATTAAGGCCCAGCGCGGCGCAATCATCACCGACGCGTTGACCATCGTCGGCGCCTACCTGGCCGCCAGTGAGCCGAAGATTGCCGGCCTTTATGACTATGGCGGCTTTGAGGAGTGGGACCGCATGGTGCGCCGCCCGCTCGCATGGCTAGACCTCCCCGACCCCCTCCTGGCTGCCGAGAGTCTGCGAGATCAGGACCCCGACCTCGAAGCCATGCGCGTGCTGTTCTCGGCCTGGCGCGCATCAAACCAGCTTGCCCTCGGGCCATGCACGGCCGCCGATGTGGTGCTGACGTCAGACGGGAACCACGAGCTGCGCGAGGCGCTGCAGGTCGTCTGCTCGGAAAAGATCAACTCCCGCCGCCTGGGCAACTGGCTGCGCGGGCATCGCGACAAGATCGTCGACGGCCTGCAACTGCGCCAGGCGGGCACCGACGGCCATGCCAAGGTCCCGCGATGGAAAGTCGTAAATGCGGTGAATGCGGTGAATGCGTAGTTCTTTTCTTATGACGTAAGAAAGTGTCAGAGAGTGACAAATATATGTATACGGCCAAAACCATTACCGCATTCACCGCATTCACCGCAAGCCTAGGCGGCGCGGGTCCTCCCCAGCTTCCCGCCACACGGGTAATTCGCACCTCGATCGCGCTCTACTTTCAGAACTTTCACTAGGGGGTTGTACCGTGTTGATTCAGAAGACTATTGCAGAACATCTTGACCTCACCCAGCAGGCCGTGAGCCAGATCATGGACGAGCTGGGGATTAACTGGAAGTCAGCGTCACTCAAACAGATCCGCGTCGCGTACATCCGGCGCCTGCGCGAACAGGCCGCCGGGCGGGCCGCCGTCGGCGACCTCGATCTGGCCGGAGAGCGGGCGCGCCTGGCCAAGGAACAAGCCGACCGTGTGGCGATGCAAAACGCCGTCACACGCGGCGAGCTGGCGCCTGTAATCCTGATTGAGCAAGTTCTGGCAGCTGCCGCGAGCAAGGTTGCAGGTGTGTTTGACGCGATACCTGGGATGGTGCGCCGCCGCGCTCCGCGCCTATCACACGAAGAACTCGACCTGATCGCTGCAGAAATCGCCAAGGCCCGCAACTTTGTTGCTGCGATGTCGCTGGCCGATCTGACCGAGATTTGCGCAAGTGCAGACGCACCTACTGAGCCTGAGAAAAGTGCAGTCATTTCTACCGCGGTCAATTCGGCGTAGAGGGGGCGGGGAAACCTAATGAGCGGCGGCGAATCATTCGCCAGCAACGTTGCAGCCGGGTTAATTGGATCGGCTGAGCGCGAGCTGCTGCAGAAGGGCTTTACTGCCTGGCTTGCTGCAGGAGGGGCGCGGCCGCTTGAAACCTGCCTACATTTGCCGAGAACAACCCGCGCCTTGTCACTGGCAAACCGGAATACTTGGTTGCGGAAAGCTTGGGCGCTGGTCGATGCGCGAGACCCCTGGCAAAGATCGGTCTTGCTTGCCGCTGAATTGCGGGATTTCACAGGGCGGATCTGGCCCATTTGGCAACGCAGTTCCGCCCCTCCGGACGGCGCCAGCGAGCTGCGCAGCGCGCTGTTCTGGGCGATGAAATCAGGCGCGCGGAGCCTGGGTTCTGGAATGCAGATTCACAACGTCTGCGCCCCTGCCAAACAAAAGATTTAGCTGAGGCAATTTTGCTATGCATCCGGAGAATGAACGCAACACCGACACAGGAGACCAACCGATGTTTGATTTTTTGAAGATCAAGAGCGCGCTGTCCAGCCTTACCACGCAGATGGCCAGCCTCCGAAATGAAAAGCAGTCACTGATGCGCGAACGCGAAGAACTCGCCGTTGCGCCTGGAACAAAGGCGGATCTGATTGATCTGCTGCACGGCCATATCGATGCTGCTGCGGCGAAGTATCCGGCCAGGCTTCGTAGAAACATCGAGGCGGGCCTTAGCTTTGGTCTGCAAATTCCCAACGGCCCAAATGGGCAGCAGCTGGGCGCCTTGAGTCTTGGTCGCGGAAACATGGGCAATGCGCCCTCGGTACAGGACCTGGAGGAAGGGTTGTTTTTCTTCCTGGCGCCCGTCCTGAAAAAGGGAGTTACCGACGCGGTCAATGCCATGGAATGGCCTGCCGGAGCGGAACCCCTCTCCAGTCGGCCGGCGAAGATTGTGAGCCTCGATGAAAGGATTTCGAAGATCGAGAACGAAGAGAAGGAAATTTCCACCGCTGCCGCTGATGCTGGCGTCAGGTTCTAGGAGTTGCGATGAAAGCCAACCTGAAAAATGTCCGGCTGCATCTGTCCGCATTGGAAGCCGCGGCCAACAAAAAGCCGATTGCCGAACATCATCTGCAGGAAATTGTCGAGGCTCGCGAGACCTTGACGCGCGGCCATCCACTCGACGTCATGAACGATGTGCACCAACTTTTACGCAGTGGAATCTCGATTCTTATCGACGTGACCACCCCTCTTGCTATCGAGAGGGAACCTGACAAGCCCCGGCAATGGCGCGCCAGGTAGAAATGATGACTTACGCCGTACCTCCGAGAGAGCTGCCCATAGGAGGGGTGCGGCGCCATGTTTTCCGCTACGTTCAAGAGGCGGACTTCATGGACATGGGCAGCAACCACCGGCAAGCGGCTGCTTGCCGGATGCCGGCATGGTCCGCTTGAAGGTGGAGGACTGCTTCACAGTCAGGACACCTCAAGCAGCGAGCCGGCACCCATCACACTATCCACCCAAAGGAAAACGAAAAATGAACGTCCACGAAATTGCGGCTGAAATATCCCGGCAGGCAAAACCGATGAGCGAATATCATGCGCAGCGATTTGCCAGTGCGGCCCACGCCGCTTTCAAGCAGCTACCGCAGGACACCGTGACGCAGGCTTCCATCGCCACGTTTGCACGAAACTATTCAATCGGCGTGGAAAACGAGCGTTATCGAATTCTTTCCATCGATGACGCCCTGAAGAGTATGCCCCCTGGCTGTGAGTCTCTGGCCCATACGGCGAAGTTCGAAACCCAAATGGATGCTTCCGAGTTCAGGCAACAAGCGATCCGCGCGCTCGGGCAGACCTCTCACGCAATGTTTCGCATGCGCCGATAGGAGCGCCGACCATGTTGCCCATCAATGACCCCTCGATTAAATTCGGGTTCGATATCGCCGTTCAAGGATTCAACGCCCGCGACTTTTCGCGGCTGAATAGGTTGACCTCCGATCGGTTCTCGAACAACCCGCGGCGCTGGAAGGCGGCCCGTGTGCCGCACTACGCCGCGCTCATGGGCCTCTGTGCAATCCTGACGTACGAGTTGCCCAGGGCCGGCTGCACCTTCGACGCGCCACCCATTGGCGCGCTGGAGTTGAACTATCAGAACTCGCTCGGCGAGGAAGCCTACCAGGCGGCGACGCAGCAGCTGCTGACCAGCATCAATTGCGCAATGCGCGCACTACCCGGCGATTTCCGCGTCGCGAGCGACCTTTTCGATATTTTGCAAGCGGCTGCGACGCAGGATCCGCCAAAAAAGGACGAGGCGCCGACCGTGCAGAAAGTCGAGATCGTTGCGCAGCCGGCCCTTGCCATTTCATCGATGCCCACGCGAAAAACAGAAACCTTGATTGATCGTGATGCAACCGGCGACATGAGCGGCAGCCGAGCGACCGAAGCCGATGCCGTTTGACTTCGACCGACCAGACAACGGCGAACAAGACGACGAAGCCGATTGAACAAGCTCTGCCCTCGCTGCCGTTTACCTATGGCCGCCCTGGGCCGAGCTGTGGCTGCAACAAGCTGACCTGTCCTGAGATTCTCGGACCAAGCTGATCTGGAGATAATGGCTCCTCAGA
>CAZGQB010000062.1:0-9417 GCA_964527055.1 uncultured Sulfuritalea sp. | reverse complement strand
CGGGTGTGGACCTACGGCGATGTCGAGCGCGCCTCGGCGCGCATGGCCAACCTGATCGTCGCGCTCGGCCTGCAACCCGGCGATCGCGTCGCGGCGCAGGTGGAAAAGACGCCCGAGGCGCTGGTGCTGTATCTGGCCGCGATTCGCGCGGGCATGGTGTTTTTGCCGCTCAACCCTGCCTACCAGCGCCACGAGCTGGAATACTTTCTCGCCGACGCGAAGCCGGGCCTGTTCGTCTGCCGGCCGCAAATCCGCGCGCTGGCCGACGAGCTTGCGGCAAAGGCCGGCGTAGCCAACGTGCTGGAGCTCGACGACGCCGGGTGCGGCTCGCTGATCGATGCCGCGACGCCGCATGCCAACGCTTTCGCCACGGTGCTGCGAACCGGCGCCGACCTCGCCGCGATCCTCTACACCTCGGGCACCACGGGTCGTTCCAAGGGCGCCATGCTGTCCCACGGCAACCTCGCCCACAACGCGCAGACCCTGCACGACTACTGGCATTTCCAGCCCGGCGACGTGCTGCTGCACATGCTGCCCACCTTCCACGTGCACGGCCTCTTCGTCGCCTGCCACACCACCTTGCTCAACGGTTCGGCGATGTTCTTCGAACCGAAGTTCGACGCCGCGCGCGCCATGCGACTGCTGCCGCAATCCACCGTGATGATGGGCGTGCCGACTTTCTACGTGCGCCTGCTGCACGAGCCGTCCTTCGGCCGCGAGACCTGTCGCAACATCCGGCTGTTCGTTTCCGGTTCGGCGCCGCTGCTGAAGGAAACCTTCGACGAGTTCAGGGCGCGCACCAGTCACACGATACTGGAACGTTACGGCATGACCGAGGGCGGCATGTTCACCTCGAACCCCTATGACGGCGAACGGCGCGGCGGCACCGTCGGCCATCCGCTGCCGGGCACGGCGCTGCGAATAGTCGGCGCCGGCGGCACGGCGGTGAAGACCGGCGAAGTCGGCCAGATCCAGGTCAGGGGCGAGAACGTCTTCGTCGGCTACTGGGGCATGCCGGAAAAGACCCGCGAGGATTTCACCGCCGACGGCTTCTTCAAGACCGGCGACATGGGCAGCTGGGACGCGGATTTCTACCTGACCATCAGCGGCCGTTCGAAGGATCTGGTGATCACCGGCGGCCTCAACGTCTACCCGAAGGAAATCGAGGAGCTGATCGACGCCATGCCGGGCGTCGTCGAATCCGCGGTGATCGGCCTGCCGCACCCCGATTTCGGCGAGGCCGTCACGGCCGTCGTGGTACGCCAGAAGAACGCCGAAGGCAGAGCGCTGACCGAGTCCGGCATAATCGCGGCGATCAAGGACAGGCTGGCGAACTTCAAGGTGCCGAAGTGGGTATATCTGGTCGACGAACTGCCGCGCAACGCCATGGGCAAGGTGCAGAAAAACATCCTGCGCCAGGAGTATTCGGCGCAAAAGCCGCGTTGACCGGGGGGCTTCCCGGCCTGTCGCTTTTCGAACTGGACAGCGTCTGATCAAAACCTTACAATAATGCGAACAATTCGTGGAATTGTAAGACCATGATCCCGCGCGCGGCAGCTGCATTACTCGACGACATTCGCTCCGGCTACCCGGTGATCACCCTTACCGGACCGCGCCAGTCCGGCAAAACCACGCTGGCCCGCGCGGCCTTTCCCGACAAGCCCTACGTCTCGCTGGAAACGCCGGACGAACGCGAATTCGCCGCCGACGATCCGCGCGGTTTCCTGGCGCGCTGGAAAGAGGGCGCGATCATCGACGAGGTGCAGCATGTGCCGGCCCTGCTGTCGTGGCTCCAGTCGGAGGTCGACGCCGCCGGCACCACTGGTTCGATGGGGCGCTTCGTGCTCACCGGTTCGCAGAATTTTGCGCTGATGGCGCATATCACCCAGAGCCTGGCCGGACGTTCAGCGCTGGTGCAATTGCTGCCGCTGTCCATTGCCGAATTGAATGCCGCCGGCCAGCTGCCGAATGACCTGGACGCCATGCTGCTGCGCGGCGGCTATCCCGCGCTTTACGCGCGGCCGCTCAATCCGGCGCGCTGGCTGGCCGACTACACCATGTCCTACCTCGAACGCGATGTCCGGCAGATCACGCAGGTGCAAGACCTGTCCGCGTTCCAGCGCTTCCTGCGGCTGTGTGCCGGGCGTACCGGGCAATTGCTCAACCTGGCCAGCCTGGCGCAGGATACCGGTGTCGCGCAAAGCACGGCGCGCGCCTGGTTGTCGGTGCTCGAAGCCAGCTACATCGTCCATCTTCTGCAACCGCACCATCGCAACCTGGGCAAGCGCGTGGTCAAGATGCCCAAGCTGTACTTCATCGACGTCGCCCTGGCGGTTTCGCTGATGGGAATACAAACCACGGGCCAGCTTGCGATTCACCCCTTGCGCGGCGCCTTGTTCGAGACCCTGATCGTCGCCGAGTTTCTCAAGGCACGGTTCAATTCCGGCTTCCCGTCCAACCTCTTTTTCTGGCGCGACAATGTCGGCCTCGAAGTCGATCTGCTGATCGACGAGCCGGAGGGACTGCGCCCCATCGAAATCAAGTTGTCGGCGACGGTTACGGACGACCTGCTCAAGGGCTTGCGCAAGTGGCTGGCGGTAGCGGACGATGCAGCCCGACACCCCCGGCTGATCTGCGCCGGGCCCGACAACTACACGCGCAGCGGCATCGAGGTGCGCCGCTGGCAGGAGGCCATTGCATGAGAAAGGACAGGCCGTCATGCTGAACTTCCTGCCGGCGCCGCTGCTCGGCACCATCGCCTTCCTGCTGCTGGTGCTCAACGTGCTGTTCTGGGTGCCGGTCCTGCTGGTCTTCGCCGTCGTCCGCCTGATCCTGCCGTTCAAGATCGTGCGCCTGGCCATCGATCCGCTGCTGGTGAAAATCGCCGAAGCCTGGATTTCCGGCAACAGTGGCTGGATGGCGCTGACCCAGCGCACCGCCTGGGATGTCGAGGGTGTCGCCGGGCTCGACCCGCAGGGCTGGTACCTGGTCAACAGCAACCACCAGAGCTGGGTGGACATCTTCGTCCTGCAGCACCTGTTCAACCGGCGCATCCCGCTGCTCAAGTTCTTCATCAAGGACCAGCTGAAATGGGTGCCGATCATGGGCCTGGCCTGGTGGGCGCTGGACTTTCCCTTCATGCGCCGCCACAGCGAGGAGTATCTGAAAAAGCATCCGGAGATGCGCGGCAAGGACCAGGCAGCGACGCGCAAGGCCTGCGAAAAATTCGCCCTGATCCCGACCAGCGTGATGAACTTCCTCGAAGGCACGCGCTTCACGCCTGCCAAACACCGGAAGCAGCAATCACCCTATCGCCACTTGCTGAAACCCAAGGCCGGCGGCATCGCGCTGGCGCTGAACGCCATGGGCGACAAGTTCCGCGCCATCCTCGACGTCACCATCGTCTATCCCGACGGCGCCCCGAATTTCCGGGATTTTCTCTGCGGCAAGGTGAGCCGCGTCATCGTCCGCGTGCAAAGCCTGCCGGTGCCCGCGCACCTGATCGACAGCGACTACGGCGCCGATGCGGCGACGCGCGAAGCCTTCGCGAAATGGGTGCAGCAACTCTGGCAGGACAAGGACGCGCAGATCGAGCGGCTGCTGGCGGAGAAGCGATCCTGAGAGCTCGTTTTCTGCTGTGATCTATATTTCGACGAGGGCTGTTTTGTGCCCAACCCTGCCGATCGGAACAAATGGTAGCGGCCATTCGATGGGTAGCAAGAAGATTCGAAGGCAGCCGCTGACGACGCGATTTAGAGATATTCGCCTGATCGAGTCTTCCCAGCGTGTACCGCCACTCACGGTACTATAAGCGTGCAGTTTTGGGCGACGGATCGGATCAAGTAGTTCCAGGCGCGCGAGATTTCGGCAGGACGCAGTTCGACGATGCAGGAGCAGGCAATGGCGCCAGACCTCAAGTCACTGTTGTTTTTCGCCAGAGAAAAGAAGGCCACAGAACTCTACCTCAGTGTCGATGGGCCCGTCGAAATCCTGGTCGGCAGCAGGCGCAGTACGCTGGGTGTTCCACCCATAGAGGCCGCCGAGTTTGACGCCCTGTTGCGGCAACATCTCGACGAGCGCGAACGCGCCATACTTGAATCGCAGGGGTCAATCGGTTCGCTATTCGAATTGCAGGATGTTGGTTTGGTTCGCGCCCGGATTATCGGCCGTGCTGCGACTTTTATCCTGCCTGTGCCCGAAGCGCCTTTTCAAAACACGACCGTCACCAGCCTGGTGCAGCTCGGGATTGATCGCCTGGCCCAACTGCTCAATACCCCGCTATTCAAGATCGAGATGCCTCGCCTGCGCCAACTGCGCAACCGGTTCGTCAGCGAACCTTTTTTTTCAAGCAGGGTTTTCCCGTTGCCGTTCATTCTCATCGGCCTTGTGGCGCTCTATGGCGGCGGCAGCAATCTCGTTCTGGCGTATGCGAGCAAGAGTTGGGCGAGTTCAATGGGGACGATCCGGTATTCAGCGGTGGAGACTCGCAAACATCTCGGTTCGAGGACGATGTATTTTGCCGATGTCACCTATAGCTTTGCAGTCGATTCGCTTGCCTTCGAGGGAAAACGGGTGAATTTTGGCTCCGCGGGGATTAATGCAGTGAGCGTTCCATCCTACGCAGAAGATGTTGTGAAGGCTTATCCTCCGGGTCTGGATGTCCGTGTTTACTACGACCCTGAAAATCCGAAGGAGTCCGTGCTCGAACCCGGAATCACTTTTTATTCGTTGTTATGGCCGTTTTTTGGATTGGCCTTTCTAGTCGCCGGATTGATGATGGCGATTTTTCTTCCGAAATTGATGCGCAGACGTTATCCGAGAATCATTTAGCAAGTGTACCGAGTCCCAAGTCTTCCGACGTGCAACCAAGGGCAAACCCTGAGCCAAGAAACGCTTGATAGCCTTGCCTCATTGGTTGCATCCAAGTACTTGGGAATAACGAGCGTCCGCAAATGTTGAGTGGTAGCTATGCCTGCTTCTGGCCGGTCAGAGCCAATGAGGGACTCGCCCCAGTTCGATGGCCAATGACCGCGCTCACCTTGACGAAACCTGAACAGGGGCGAGTGAATCGGGCAAACATGCCTTTCTGCTACGATATTCCTTGGCGGCCGGGTGCGTGCAACTCACATGAAGTCCGGCATGCTTTCCTTGACCGGCTGTCGGCACCCGAACGCAATGAGCGTGCGTTTCTGTCAGGGAATGGCTCGCAAGGCCACTTTCAATGCAACGCTGGAGCAGCCTCATGGTTCAACTGAATGTCAATGGCAAGATCCGTCAGGTCGATGTTGCGCCCGATACCCCGCTGCTTTGGGTCTTGCGCGACACGCTGGGCCTGACCGGCACCAAATACGGCTGCGGTCAGGCGCTATGCGGAGCCTGCACGGTGCATGTCGATGGCGCACCCCTGCGTTCGTGCGTGACGCCGGTGTCGGCCGTCGCTGGACGGAAGATCACGACCATTGAAGTTGCTGACCAGTCGCGGATTGGCAAAGCCGTTCAGGAGGCGTGGCAGAAACTCGATGTGGTGCAGTGCGGCTACTGCCAATCCGGCCAGATCATGACGGCAGTGGCGCTCCTGAGCCAGAATAAAAAGCCGACCGATGCCGACATCGACACCGCCCTGTCCGGCAACCTGTGCCGATGTGCCACGTATGTACGCATCCGCGCGGCGATCCACCTCGCGGCGAAATCGCTGGCTTAGGGGGCGACATGTCGAACATGAGCATTGAAAATGCCAGCCGCCGGAACTTCCTGCAGGGCTCCGCCGCTGGCCTGGCCCTGGGTTTCTTCCTTCCCGCAGTGACGGCGCAGGCCGCAGCGCGCAAGGCCCTTGCGCCGGCTCCCGTATCGTTCGCGGCGAATGCCTTCCTGCGCATTGGTTCCGACAATTCTGTAACCGTTGTCGCGAAGCACCTCGAGATGGGTCAGGGCAGCTATACGGGGCTGGCCACCATCCTCGCCGAAGAACTCGACGCCGACTGGAAAACCGTCCGCATCGAAGGCGCCCCGGCTGACGCGACGCGCTACAACAATCTCCTTTGGGGGCCGGCGCAGGGTACCGGCGGCAGTACCGCGATTGCCAACTCGTGGGATCAATTGCGTCGGGCCGGCGCCACCGGCAGGGCAATGCTGGTTGGCGCGGCGGCCAAACGCTGGAAGGTGCCGGTCGAAGAGATCACCGTGCGCGACGGCATCGTCAGCCACTCCCCGTCGAAACGAAAACTCCGTTTCGGCGACCTGGCCGAGGACGCCGCGAAGGAAGCCTTGCCGGCGGATGTCGTGCTCAAGGAGCCGAAGGATTTCCGCCTGGTCGGCAAGCACGCACCGCGCAAGGACAGCGAAGCAAAAATCAACGGCACGGCCATTTTTACGCAGGACATCCGCCTGCCCGGAATGCTGGTGGCGGTTGTAGCGCATCCGCCGCGCTTCGGGGCGAAAGTAAAAAGCTTCGATGCCAGGGCGGCCCGGCGCGTCAAGGGCGTGACCGACGTCGTGCAGATTCCTTCCGGCGTGGCGGTGCTCGCCACGGACACGTGGAGCGCCAAGAAGGGGCGCGACGCACTCGGCATCGAGTGGGATGAAAGCCGGTCGTTCAGGCTTGGCAGCGAACAGATTCTGGAGCGCTATCGGGAGATGGCCAAACAGCCCGGCCTGGTGGCGCACAAGGCGGGCGACGTCGACAAGGCGTTTGCCGATGCGGCAAAGATCGTCAGGGCAAGCTACGACTTTCCCTATCTCGCGCACGCCGCCATGGAGCCGATGAACTGCGTGATCCGCTTGAGCCCGCAAGGCTGCGAGGTATGGAACGGCGAACAGATGCATACCGGCGACCAATACCAGCTCGCCGCCACGCTCGGCCTCAAGCCGGAACAGGTGAAGATCAACATGCTCTACGCCGGCGGCAGCTTTGGCCGCCGGGCCAGCACCCAGTCGGACTATGTCGTGGAGGCCGCGCAGATCGCCAGGGCCATCGACGGCAGGGCGCCGGTAAAACTGGTGTGGATGCGGGAAGACGACATGCGGGCGGGCTTCTACCGCCCGCTGTTTCATCACGCCCTGGAAGCGGCGCTCGACCAGGGCGGCAGGCTGACAGGCTGGCGGCACAGGCTGGTCGGCCAGTCGATCCTGGCCGGGTCGCCGTTCGAGGCCATGGTCAAGAACGGCATCGACGCGGTCTCGGTCGAAGGGGCGGCGAACCTGCCCTATGCCATACCCAACATGCTGGTGGATTTGCATACCCCGCAAGACATCGGTGTCCCGGTGCTGTGGTGGCGTTCGGTCGGATCTTCGCACACCGCGTATTCGACCGAAGTGTTTCTCGATCTGGTGGCAAAGGCGGGCAACAAGGACCCGGTGGCCTTGCGCCTGGAACTGCTCGGCGGCCATCCGCGGCACATGGATGTGCTTCGGCTCGCCGCGGAAAAGTCAGGCTGGAACACGCCGCTCAAGCCGGGCCCAAAGGGCACAAGGCGCGGGCGCGGCGTCGCGGTGCATGAGTCGTTCAAATCCTATGTCGCGCAAATCGCCGAAGTGACGGTGGGCGCCGACGGCTCGGTCAAGGTCGATCGCGTGGTCTGTGCGGTCGATTGCGGCATTGCCGTCAATCCTGACAACATCCGTTCGCAGATCGAAGGTTCGGTCGGTTTTGCCTTGTCTGCCGCCCTGCATGGCGAAATAACGCTCAAGGACGGCATCGTCGCCCAGGGCAATTTCGACGGGTTTCCGCTGCTGCGCATCGATGAAATGCCCCGGGTCGAGGTGCATATTGTGGCCTCCTCCGCCAATCCGACCGGTATCGGCGAGCCGGGTGTACCACCGCTTGCGCCGGCAGTCGCCAACGCCATCGGCGCGGCAACAGGAAAGTATCCGGGTCGCCTGCCATTCGCGACCGACGAGTTGCGAGCCTGATCGTCTGCGCGCGGCCATAATCTGAACCAAGCGTTTAATCCTGCACGGAGTGCGTCATGCCCAAGCAAGCCCTGATCGTCATCGATCTCCAGAACGACTACTTTCCCGACGGCAAGTTTCCGCTGTGGAATACCGATGCCGTGCTCGCCAATACCGAGGCCGCCATCGCCAAGGCGCGATCAAGAAACATTCCGGTGATCCTGGTCCAGCACATCGCAGACGGTGCCAAGGGCATCGCCCCCTTCTTCAACGAGGGAACCGCAGGCGTGAATATCCATTCGCGGATCCTGGCGGCCGCACCGGACGCGATTACGGTTAACAAGGCCTTCGCGGACAGCTTTCACCACACCACCCTCGAGGAAACCCTGTCCAGGCTCGGAGCCGAGGAACTGCTGATCTGCGGAATGATGACCCAGAATTGCGTGACCCATACCGCCATCTCGAAGTCCGCGGAGAAATATTCGGTGAAGGTCCTGCCCGATTGCTGCACCAGCGTCAGCCAGATGATTCACCTGATAGCGCTGAATGGCATGTCGACCCGGGTGGCGCTCGCCGAATCGGGTGCGGTGTTGTGATCGGTAAAGCCGGCTCCTGGCCGTAACCGCTGCCGGTTCAAGCGCAGCTTGCCGGATCGCTGGCGTTGGCCGCCGCGCGGCGGCCGCCGGTTTTTCAAGTCTTCTCGTAGGTATCGAGCTTGATGCCTTCGCGTGCCATGGCCGCGGCGATCGCCGGTGCCGCCGCGAGCTTTTCGGCAAACGCCTTGTAGGCCGGCAGGGTATCCGGATCGATGCCCACGAGGCCGCCCCAGCGCAGGAACACCAGCGCATAGGCATCTACGAAGGACAGCCGCTCGCCGAGCAGGAAGGGCGCGGCATGGGCCGTCATGGCCTGGATGCGCTCCAGGTGCTCGCGGAAGGCCGCCAGCGCGGCCTGCCTGAGTTCGGCCTGCGCCGCTTCGCTCGCGACGAAATTGCCGGGACGGTAAATGCGTGTGAAGGTCGGGTGCACCGTGTTGTTCATCCAGGCGAAGTGCGACATGGCCTGGGCGCGCTGCCAGGGCTCGGCGGGCAACAGCCCGGCCTGCGGAAAGCGCCGGTCGAGGTAGTCGCAGATCGCCACGATCTGGTTCAGCGCCTTGCCCTCGGCCACCAGCACCGGGACCAGGCCCAGCGGATTCATGGCCAGGTATTCGGGCGTGCGCTGCTCGCCCTTGTGCAGCTTTACCGACTGCGCCTCGAAGTCCTCGCCGGTGGCGACCTTGATCGCTTCCAGTCCGACATGGGGTACGAAGGAACAGGCGCCGGGGCCGTAGTAGAGCTTCATCATGAAATGTCTCCTGGGTGGTTGCGACGGAAAGCGCGTCGGGTGTCGATGGGTCGGTGGCCGGGGGCCGCACGGACGTCGAATGGTAGCGCATGTACGCCGCCGCCGCGCCCTTGCCGCCGCCGCGCGCCACCGCGCAATTTGCCCGCCGTAGCCGTTTTGCGCCAAACTGCCGCCATGGACTCC
>CAZGQB010000061.1:5322-9454 GCA_964527055.1 uncultured Sulfuritalea sp. | reverse complement strand
GGCGCTGTTCGCCCGCGTGGTAACCGCGGCGTTCTCGCAACGGCGCAAGATGCTGCGCAATACCCTGCGCGAATTCATCGACGAGGCCGCCCTCGCCGCGCTCGGCATCACGCCAACGGCGCGCGCCGAAGACATCGCCGTGGCGGATTACGTGCGCCTCGCCAATGCGCTGGCGGATCGTGACCGCCACTAAGCCCGCAACCGCCGTAGTACCGCAGCGCATCGCCATCGTCGGCGGCGGCCCGGCCGGCCTGATGGCCGCCGAGGTGCTGGCCGGCGCCGGGCTGGGGGTCGATGTCTATGACGCGATGCCCTCGGTGGCGCGCAAGTTCCTGCTCGCCGGCCGCGGCGGACTCAACCTGACCCACGCCGAAGCGCCCGATGTCTTCGTCACGCGGTATGGGCCGCGCCGCGCCGAGGTCGGCGCCTGGCTCGTGGATTTCGGCCCGCAGCAACTGCGCGACTGGGCGCAGGAACTCGGCATCGCCACCTTCGTCGGCAGTTCGGGCCGCGTCTTCCCGCATGAGATGAAGGCCGCGCCGCTGCTGCGTGCCTGGCTGCACCGGCTGCGCGCCGCAGGCGTGGTGTTCCACGCGCGCCATCGGTGGACGGGCTGGGATGGCGGCGGCGCGCTGTGTTTCGCCACGCCGGACGGCGGGGAAAAAGTCGGCGCCCACGCCACGGTGCTGGCGCTGGGTGGCGGCAGCTGGGCGAAACTGGGTTCGGACGGCGCCTGGGTGCCGCTGCTGGCGGCGCGCGGCATCAAGGTGGAACGCCTGCGCCCGGCCAACTGCGGCTTCGACGTAGCCTGGAGCGAACACATGAAACAGTGCTATGCCGGTACGCCGGTGAAAAACGTCGGCGCCGCGTTGATGGCGCCGGATGGTTCGGTAACCCGGCACGCAGGCGAGTTCATCGTCACCGAACAGGGTGTCGAAGGCAATCTGGTTTATGCGCTGTCGGCACCGCTGCGCGACGTCATCGAAACCGCCGGCAGCGTCGTGCTGCACGTCGATCTGGTTCCGGGACGCGATCAGCGGCGACTGACGGAAGACCTGGCGCACCCGCGCGGTCGCGATTCGCTGGCCAACCACCTGCGCCGGCGCGCCGGCATCACGGGTGTAAAGGCCGCACTGCTCCACGAAGTTGCGACGCCGTTCGATCTCGCCGCGCCAGAAAGGCTCGCGGCGATCCTCAAGTCGCTGCCGCTGCGCCTGGTTGCACCGCGCCCGCTCGACGAAGCCATCAGCAGCGCCGGTGGCATAGACTTCGCCGCACTCGACGAAAACCTGATGCTGCGGGCCGTGCCCGGCACATTCTGCGCGGGTGAAATGCTCGACTGGGAAGCGCCGACCGGCGGCTATCTGCTCACCGCCTGCTTTGCCAGCGGCCGCGCCGCGGGCTTGGGAGTGCTGCGCTGGCTGCGGCCGGCCATGGACCCACCGCAACCGATCATGTGAGGGCTCAGGTCTGCTTCTTCACCGCGCAGGTGCTGAAGCCGAAGATCGCGTAGGGCGGACACCAGCCGATGGCGCCCGTGGCCAACGGCACCACGCCGATCCACGCCCACGCCGGGCCGCCCATGGCAGCCCAGCCGACCAGTCCGAGACCTGCAGCAATACGCACTACACGGTCGATGCCGCCAACATTGAGTTTCATGGTGTTCTCCTTTGGGGGTTGAGCAAAAGTGAGCGCATTACACCAGTTCCCCAGGCGCCTGACTGTAACCTAAGTCACAGAGGCGACTTTACGCAAACCTGCGGCATCCAGCACCTCGACCTGTTCGCGGCCGAGCTTCACCAGACCCTGCTCGGCGAAGCCCTTGAGCAGGCGGCTGACCATTTCGCGCACGCTGCCCAGTTCGTCCGCGAGTTGCTGGTGCGTGGCGTGCACCACGCGCCCCTTGCCCAGCAGCAGGGCCGCCAGGCGCTGGTCGAGCTTGCGGAAGGCCACCTCCTCCACCAGGTGCATCAGATCGGCCATGCGTTCGGCAAACAGCGCGAAGACGAAATCGCGAAACACCGCCTGGCCCAGCAGGTCGTCGAACAGCGGGCGCGGCAAGAGCGCCAGCGTGGTCGGGCCTTCGGCCGTGCCGCGCGCGTTGTAGTCGGCGTGGCCGAGCAGGCAACTCGAACTGATGATGCAGCTCTCGCCGGACTGCACGCGATACAGCGGCAGCTCGCGGCCGCCGGCGCTCTGCTTGGCGACGCGCACCGCGCCGGCCAGCACGAAGGGAAATCCGCGGCAGGGCTGATGCTCGTCGAAGACCACGGTGCCGGACGGGACGGAAAGCTCCTGCAAGGACTCGGCAACACGCTGCAACAGGGTGGCGGGCAGTTGCGCCAGCGCCGGATACAGCGCGCCGAGTTCGGCCGCGGTAGTTTCGGCCGCTTCGCTTAACGTCGATGAAGCCGACGTTAGCCTTCTCTGAAACTTCGTTTTCATGTCGATTGCGGGGCCAGTGTCGCCATCACCGGCGCATGGTCGGACGGCCGCTCCAGCTTGCGCGGCGCCTTGTCGATGGCGCAGGCGCCGCAGGCCGCCGCAAGCGGCTTTGACAGCAGGATATGGTCGATGCGCAGGCCGCGGTTGAGCCGGAAGCCCATCTGCCGGTAGTCCCACCACGAATAGAGCTTGGGCGGCTGCTCGAACAGGCGGAAGGCATCGGCCAGGCCCAGCCCGACAAACTGGCGGAAGGCCGCGCGCTCCGGTTCGCTGCACAGGATCTGGTCCTTCCACGCCACCGGGTCATGCACGTCGCGGTCCTCCGGCGCGATGTTGTAATCGCCGAGCAGGGCCAGCCGCGGAAACTGCTCAAGTTCGCCGCGCAGGTAATCCTTGAGCGCCGCCAGCCAGCGCAGCTTGTACTGGTATTTGTCCGAACCGACCTCCTGTCCGTTGGGCATGTAGGCGCAGACCACGCGCACCCCGTCGAAGGTCGCCGCCAGCACGCGCTTCTGCTCGTCGGCAAACTCCGGGATGTCGCAACGGACGTCCTCCAGCGCGCCGCGGGCGAGGATGGCGACGCCGTTGTAGGTCTTCTGCCCGTTGTGCGCGGCGCGGTAGCCGGCGGCTGCCAGCTCGGCGTAAGGAAAGGCCTTGTCCTCCATCTTGGTTTCCTGCAGGCAGAGCACGTCCGCCTGCGTCGCCGCCAGCCAGTCGAGCACATGCGGCAGGCGCACCTTGAGGGAATTCACGTTCCACGTGGCGATCTTCATGCGTCGATGATACCCGAGGGATCCACTGTCTATAATCAAAGCGAAGGCTTGGCCAACCTGTGAGGCGGAGGTGTGTCATGTTCGATTCGCCGATTGAAGCCTGCCCGGTATGCGGTCAGATGGTGGTGCTGGATCAGACACAGCGTGAGTGCGCCCGGGAGCACCATTGCGACAAAAGCGTGGAATGCCCCCTGAGCAAATTCTTCACGGGCCTGGATTTCAGCGCCGCCCTGCCCAAGGAAAGCCTGCGCGAGAAAGGCTACTGAGTCTGCATCTGGATTCCGGCGTGCGCCGGAATGACGTCTTCGTCATTCCGGGCTAGCCCCGGAATCCAGGCTCTTCTGTCTCCGGCGCCGGCGTCTGGATTCCGGCGTGCGCCGGAATGACGTCTTCGTCATTCCGGGCTCGACCCGGAATCCAGTACCTTCCCGGGTCGCGGCAGCTATTTATTGCAACCCAAACTACTGCCAGTTCGCCGCGATCGCCGGCGCAAGCGCCTCCTGGTAGGCCGGCGGCAGCGTGGTCTGGCCCGCGCCCGGCGGCGCGAAGGCCGCCATCGCCTGCACCAGGTTCTCGACCTGGCTGTCGAGCAGCCGGCCGCCGTCGGCGGTGCGGAATTCCTCGACGCGGTACTCCTCGCCGAGGTACCAGTTCTGCACCACCAGCTTGTCCGCCGTGCCGATGACGCTGGCCTCCAGGTTGTTGCCGACATGGCGCAGCCAGATCTGTTCGCGCCCGATTCCGGCAAGGAATTCGGCGGCGTCAATGGCCCCCGGCGTCGCGTCGTTCTCCACGAGGGTGTCGGCGCCGTCGCCGCGGCCGAACTGGTAGATGTCGCTGCCCTGCCCTCCCGCCAGCCTGTCGGTGCCCGCCCCGCCGACGATGATGTCCGCTCCGGCACTGCCCGTGATGGC
>CAZGQB010000061.1:1961-5222 GCA_964527055.1 uncultured Sulfuritalea sp. | reverse complement strand
CGCCCTTGAGGTTGTCGGTGCCCGCCCCGCCGACGATGATGTCCGCTCCGGCACTTCCCGTGATGGCGTCGTTGCCCAGGCCGCCGTCGATCAGCGTCACACCGACGAAGTGGCTTGCCGAATAATCCATCGTATCGCTGCTGGTCGTGCCGCGCAGGTGCTGTCCGATCGCCAGATTGAACTCGGCCTGCGCGGAAAGCCCGCCATTGTCGGTAGCGGTCACGCGCAAGGCCAGCACGCCGGGATCGGATGTGCCGGGCGTACCACTAAAGGTCGCGGTCACCGCATCGAAGCTCAGCCAGGCCGGCAGGTCCGTCCCGTCGGCCAGCGTCGCGGTGTAACTCAGGCTGTCGCCCGGGTCGCTGTCGATGAAGCTGCCGGCCGGCACAGTCCAGAAAAATGCCAGATCCTGCGTCGCCGACTGGTCGGCAATAGGTGCGATCAGTACGGGCGCCTGATTGCCGCTCGCCACGGTGAACGTGAACATACCCTCCGCAGTCGCCCCCGCCGCGTCGCTGGCGGCAACCCGCAGGCTCAGGCTGCCGACCGCATCATGGGGCGGCGTAGCACTGAGATTGCCGGTCGCGGCGTCGAGCACGAGCCAATCGGGCAAGGAGCTGCCATCGGCCAGCGTCGCCGAGTAGGTCAGGCGGTCGCCATCCGGATCGGTCAGCATGGATTCCCCGAGCGAGTGGCTGAATGCCTCGCCCGTCCATGCTTCGAGGTCTTCCGCGACGAACACCGGAGCCGAATTGTTGGCCCAGATGGCGGCTTCGATCTGCTCGCTGTCCCAATACGAGTCGTCCGCGCCCAGGTAAAAGTACTCGATGCGTGACGCTGCCGTATCCGAGAACCAGTTCTGCACCAGCATCGTGGCATCCGTTCCATCGGCCGAAATCAGCAAGTCGTCGCCATCGCCGGCATAGCGATCAAAGCGGAGTTGTTCGGGAAGAATCGAAGAGTAGATTCCCAAACCATCGACCTCGCCATCATCAGGCGATTCAACGATGACGTCGTCCCCTCCCTGCCGGCGGAACACGTAGTAATCGTTGCCAGCCCCACCCTCCAGCAGGTCGTTGCCGTTACCTGTGTTGAACCAGTCGTCCCCGCTACCACCGATCATGTGGTCGTTGCCGCCAACACCGTTGAACACGTCCTCGCCGCCATTACCGATCATCAGGTCGTCGCCGAAGCTGCCGACCAGCCAGTCGTCGCCGGCGCTTCCAAGCGTATTGGCAATGGCGCCGATGACGTAAGTCGGCGTCCAGACGCTCCCATCGTGGAAGGCAACCGAAGGTGCGAACTCGTACTTGTCCCAGTAAATGATGGAATCACCGGTAGCTGACAGAGAGAACACCAGGTCGCCATCGTTCAAGGAGATATCAACATCCTCCGGCGCAATTCCTTCGCCGAAACGGATGAGATTGTTCTCCGGCTCCGCGTCCGGATCGCCACCGTCGAACTCTGAAATTGAGTCCCGGCCGTCGCCGGCGTTGAATTGATAAACATCGCTGCCGGAACCACCTGCAAGATAGTCGTCGCCCGGTCCTCCCGTCAGGACGTCGTTACCGGCCAAGCCGGAAATGACGTCGGCGAGGTCGGTTCCTTGCAGATGGTCGTCGCCCGCCGTGCCCAAGATCTCCGGCGGAGCCCCGGGAACGCGCGCCAGGACATCGGCGAAGTTCCAGACCGCGCCGCCATCGAAGCGCACTTCCGCGACTACGCGCGGACTGGCTCCGTCCTCGGCGAAATAACCATTGACCGTGACGCGATCGCCTGCGTCGCGGATCGTCAAGGTCAGGTCGTCGTTGCTACGCCCGACATCGATGTCCGCCTCGGTCACGCCGGACTTGAAGCGCAGGATGTCGCGCTTGCCGACGCTCTCGTCCCAACTGTCGATCGTGTCCTGCCCGTCGCTGCGACCGAACAGGTAGGTGTCGTTGCCATCGCCGCCGTACAGTGTGTCATTCCCCGCCCCGCCGTCGAGCTGGTCATCGCCGGCAAGCCCGAACAGGAAGTCGTTGCCGGCAAAACCCGAAATGGCATCGGCCAGATCGGTGCCTTGCAGATGGTCGTCGCCCGCCGTGCCCAGGATATCCGGCGTATCCGGCGGAACCACGGGAACGCGCGCCAGGACATCGGCGAAGTTCCAGACCGCGCCGTCATCGAAGCGCACTTCCGCGACTGCGCGCGGCCCGGCCCCGCCCTCGGCGAAATAGCCATTGACCGTGACGCGATCGCCTGCGTCGCGGATCGTCAAGGTCAGGTCGTCGTTGCTACGCCCGACATCGATGTCCGCCTCGGTCACGCCGGACTTGAAGCGCAGGATGTCGCGCTTGCCGACGCTCTCGTCCCAACTGTCGATCGTGTCCTGCCCGTCGCTGCGACCGAACAGGTAGGTGTCGTTGCCATCGCCGCCGTACAGTGTGTCATTCCCCGCCCCGCCGTCGAGCTGGTCATCGCCGGCCAGTCCGAACAGGTAGTCGTTGCCGGCCAAGCCGGAAAGGACCTCGGCCTGGTCGGTACCTATCAGATGATCGTCGCCGGCCGTGCCGGAGATATCCGGCATATCCGGCGGAACCAACGGGACGCGCGCCAGGACATCGGCGAAGCTCCAGACCGCGCCGCCATCGAAGCGCACTTCCGCGAGTACGCGCGGACCAGCCCCGCCCTCGGCGAAATAACCGAAGACCGTGACGCGATCGCCCAGGTCGCGGATCGTCAAGGTCAGGTCGTCGTTACTACGCCCGACATCGATGTCCGCCTCGGTCACGCCGGACTTGAAGCGCAGGATGTCGCGCTTGCCGACGCTCTCGTCCCAACTGTCGATCGTGTCCTGCCCGTCGCTGCGACCGAACAGGTAGGTGTCGTTGCCATCGCCGCCGTACAGTGTGTCATTCCCCGCCCCGCCGTCGAGCTGGTCATCGCCGGCAAGCCCGAACAGGAAGTCGTTGCCGGCAAAACCCGAAATGGCATCGGCCAGATCGGTGCCTTGCAGATGGTCGTCGCCCGCCGTGCCCAGGATATCCGGCGTATCCGGCGGAACCACGGGAACGCGCGCCAGGACATCGGCGAAGTTCCAGACCGCGCCGTCATCGAAGCGCACTTCCGCGACTGCGCGCGGCCCGGCCCCGCCCTCGGCGAAATAGCCATTGACCGTGACGCGATCGCCTGCGTCGCGGATCGTCAAGGTCAGGTCGTCGTTGCTACGCCCGACATCGATGTCCGCCTCGGTCACGCCGGACTTGAAGCGCAGGATGT
>CAZGQB010000061.1:0-1861 GCA_964527055.1 uncultured Sulfuritalea sp. | reverse complement strand
CGTCGAGCTGGTCATCGCCGGCCAGTCCGAACAGGTAGTCGTTGCCGGCCAAGCCAGAAATGACTTCGGCCAGGTCTGTGCCTTGCAGGTAGTCGTCGCCGGCCGTGCCTTCGATGTTCTCCGCCAGGGCCCCCAACGCCGCCGCGTCCCACACCGTTTCATCGGCAAACTCGACCCGCGAAACCTGTCCGTATGCCGGGTTGCGCCATTGCGACAGTGTCACGCGCTGCCCCGTGCTCTGCACCGTCAGGACCAGGTCCATGCCATTCGGCGCCACCCGTACGTCGCCCGGAGTAATGCCCGCCTCGAAGCGGACGCTGTCGATGTCGCCCGCTTGCGGTGGATCGTCGAAATCGTGGTTGAAGATCACGTCATGTCCGTCGCCCGGCGCAAATACGTAAACATCACTGCCCGAACCGCCATTCAGATGGTCGTTGCCCAATCCGCCATGCAGCAGGTCGTCTCCCGAGCCGCCACGCAGCACGTCATCGTCCGAGCCGCCGTGCAACAGGTCATCGCCGGCACGTCCGTACAGGTAGTCGATCCCGATACCACCGTCGAGCCAGTCGTTCCCGGTGCCACCGTCGAGCCCGTCGCGCCCGGTGCCGCCGAACAACTCGTCGTCACCGATACCGCCGTCGAGGTGATCGTCGCCTTCGCCGCCCTCCAACTCGTCGTTGTCGCCTTCGCCATAAAGCCAATCCGGATGGTCGCCCCCGCGCAGCCAATCATTCCCGCCGCGTCCAAACAGCACGTCGGCCCCGCCCAGGCCGTCGGCCACGTCGTTGCCGGCGGTGCCGACATAACGGTCGTTGTATTGATTCGTGAGCGACCACGCCACGCGCGACCGCAGGTCATCCGCCTCCCAGATCGTGCCGTTCATGAAACGGACGCGCTCGATGCCCAGGCCCTCGGCATCGAAGCCATTGGCCACGGTCACCGTATCGTAGCCACCACTCGTACTCAGCACCATGTCGGCACCGTTGCGGTACACCGTTACCTGGCCCGGCGCAACGTCGTCGGCGAACAGCAGCGTATCCACCGCGCCTGGCATCCGATCGGTTTCCTCGATCCGGTCGTGACCGTCGCCACGCCGCACGACATAGAGGTCGTCACCCGCTCCGCCCGCCAGGAGGTCATCGCCATAGCCCCCAACCAGCACATCGTTCCCCGCGCTACCCGTCAGCGTATCGTCGCCGCTCATGCCGAACAGATGGCCGCCGCCGGCCGCCGCGGTCAGCGTATTGCCCTGCCCGTTGCCGAGCAGGGTGCCGTCGTCCATGTCGGGCATCGGCGGCGCGAGATCGATCATTCCGCTCATGAAGAGCACGTTGCCGTCGGCGAACTTCAGGTAGTCGATGCCAAAGCCGATGGCGTCATCCGCCCGCGGCATCACGATGCGCAGCTTGGTCGCGCCATGCCAGGCCACGTCCAGCGTCGCCCGCGTGGTTCCGCTTTGGTCCGTGTCGCTGCCCCAGGCAAACGACAAGTCAGCCCGGACTATGCCCTCCGGCAGTTGCACCACGTCTTGTTGCGTATTGAAGCCGCCGCCTTCGAGCAGTCGGTAATCCTTGCTGTCGCCCAGGAGTGGTGCTTCCGGCCCCGGCACATGCACCAACTCGACGGCGAAGCCGTCATTGGCCATGTACTCCTCGGCCGCACCCAGCGAGTAAAAGGTCTGCCAGGATTCAATACCTTCGTATTCGCGCCTGACTTGCCAGTATTCGTCCTGGTTCGTCCCGCTTTGCTGGTAATACCAGTTCCTGAATTCGGTGGCGCTCGATCCACGATCCTCGATCAGATCCGTGCCCGACTCATCGGCCAAGAGCACCACATAGCGGTCCGCCAGATAGTCGCCATG
>CAZGQB010000060.1:0-9472 GCA_964527055.1 uncultured Sulfuritalea sp. | reverse complement strand
GCGTTCAGCATAGTTCGATAGCCCAACCGTGGGGGCCGGTGAAATATCCGGGCTAGCTTTACTCCTAGATTGGCCCGTTCGGACTATTGTTCTTTTTCTTCCGAGATACTAGGGTAGAGGCGGTCAATTCAGCCAGTGGAGGTTCCGCCATGAATATCAAAACTACCATCCTTGGCGTCCTGGCCTGCGGACTTCTTGCGAGCAATGCCTTCGCCCAAACCCTGCCCGCGCTCCAGACCGGCAATATCTCGGTTGATGGCTTTACCGACCCTGATTTCCTGACGGTAAATTGGAGTCCCGAGAGCAAGAACATCGGCTTGCTCCAGTTCGATTTGAGCGCCTACGCTTCGTTCTCCGGCACCGCGACCTTGAACCTTTTCCACCAGTGGAATGACGGCAATGTTCTGGGTCAAAACGCAGTTTTCAATCTGTACCAGAACACCTCCTCCTGGGATTCCTCGATCGTTGACTGGGCCGACAGGCCGAGCCACGACCCGACGCCGACCGCCACACTGACGATCGGCGACTCGAATACCTTCCTTTGGCGCTCGGTCGATGTGACCGCTGCGGTCATGTCCTGGACCAGCGGTGCCATGACCAACTACGGCTTCACGCTCGAGCGGACCGATCAGGACAACCCCTACATCTACTTCGTTGCAGCAGGCGAGAGTGAAGTCGACGAGAATGGAATCCGCGAGAACCTCAGTCCGACGCTCACTCTTGTCACCGCACCTGTCCCGGAACCGGAAACCTACTCGATGATGCTGGCTGGTCTTGGACTGCTAGGTCTTGTCGCACGTCGCAGGAAGCAGAAAGTCGTTGCCTGAGATACGGCAGCGCTGAAATCAAGGACGGGAGCTGCGGCTCCCGTTTCGCGTTCTGGAAGGATGCTTCAGGTGCCGCCCGCCGGCCTGGCCGGCTCGTCGCGCATCAGCAGCCACATCAGGCGCAGGCCGAGCAGCGCATTGGCCACGGCAAAGCCGGCCACCATCAGCGCCGCCACGGGCGCCAGTTCGTAGCTGCGGGCGACCCAGGCCAGCAGGGTGGACAACAGGTTGAGCGCGACCATCAGCCAGAAAGCGGGATTGCGCGGCTGCCAGAGCCGGCCCAGTTTCATGCGCTGCCGGCCGAGTAGCGGATCTGCTGCCGCGAGCGGGTGGGCTGGGTCAGGTGGTCGAGCGGCAGCACATGGGTCTGCTTTATCTTCTGCAGCGCGATGTTGGTCGTGACGCGAGCGACTCCGGGCAGGCGCAGCACGCGCTTCATCATCAGATCGGAAAACGCCGGCAGGTCCTGGGCGACGATGCGCAGAAGATAGTCGGCATCACCGCTGACGGAAAAACAGTCCATAACTTCCGGCAGTGCCGCGACGGCGGCCTCGAAGGCATCGGAATGGCTCTTGCCGTGGCGTTCGAGAATGACGTGGGCGAAGGCGGTGACGCCGAGTCCGATCGCCGCCGCGTCGAGCAGGGCGGCATGGCCGGCGATGATGCCGGCGTCGGCCAGGCGCTGCAGGCGTCGGCTGATCTGCGAGGCGGACAGATGCACGGTGGCGCCCAGCACGGCATTGGTGGCGTTGCCGTGGTGCTGGACGGCGTCGAGCAGGGCGAGGTCGTAACGGTCGATGGTGATTGTCGGCATGATTTCGGTGAATGGCGCACAAAACGTGCATGATACAGCGGAAGTGGCTGTTAACATGAACGCATCGTGAGCGGGATAGGCAGGAAAATGTCGTCCATCTCCTCCGTCGGTCACGCCACCATGAACCTCGTCGAATCCCTGCTCCACGCGCTCAAAGATCATGGCGCCCGCCAGATCTTCGGCATTCCCGGCGACTTCGCCCTGCCTTATTTCCGCATCATCGAGGAATCGAAGGTCCTGCCGCTTTACACGCTGTCGCACGAGCCGGGGGTGGGGTTCGCCGCCGATGCCTCGGCGCGCGCCCACATGGGGCTCGGCGTCGCGGCCGTGACTTACGGCGCCGGTGCCTTGAACATGGTCAACGCGGTGGCCGCCGCCTATGCCGAGAAATCGCCGCTGGTGGTTCTCTCGGGCGGGCCGGGCAAGGGCGAGTCACGCTCCGGCCTGTTGCTGCACCACCAGGCGAAGACCCTGGATTCGCAGTTCCAGATGTTCAAGGAGATCACCTGCGACCAGGTCAGGCTCGACGACGCGGCGCGGGCGCCGGCCGACATCGCGCGCGTGCTGGCCAACTGCGTGCGCCGCTCGGAGCCGGTTTATATCGAGATTCCGCGCGACATGGTGGCCGTGCCCTGCGCCCCGGTCGTGCGCGAAGCGCCGTCGCCGGTCGATGCCGAGGCGCTGGCTGCCTGCGTCGCGGAAATCCTTTCACGTCTGGCACAGGCAAAATCACCGGTACTGATGGCCGGCGTCGAGGTACGGCGTTACGACCTCGAAGACAGGGTGGCGCTGCTTTCGCGCCGCCTCGGCCTGCCGGTGGTGACCAGTTTCATGGGCCGCGGCCTGCTCGCCGACCACGACGCGCCGCTGCTCGGCACCTACATGGGCGTGGCCGGCCTGCCGGAAGTGACGCAGTTGGTGGAAGGCTCTGACGGCCTGTTCCTGCTTGGCGAGATCATTTGCGATACCAACTTCGCTGTCTCGGAAACCCGGATCGACATGCGCAAGACCATACAGGCGCTCGACGGCCGCGTCACCATGGGCTACCAGCTGTATCCGGACCTGCCGCTGGCGGCGCTGGTCGATGCCCTGCTGGAAAAAGTCGGCGCCGGCGAGACGGCGTTCGATGTCAGGCGCCCCGTCTATCCCCATGGCCTGGCCGCGGATGCAAAGAGCATCGCGCCGACCGACATCGCGGCGGCGGTGAACGACCTGATGGCCACGCATGGAAAAATGCCGATCGCCTCCGACATGGGCGATTGCCTGTTCACCGCGATGGAAATCGAACACACCGCGCTGGTGGCGCCCGGCTACTACGCCACCATGGGCTACGGCGTGCCGGCCGGGCTCGGCCTGCAGGCGGCGACCGGGCAGCGGCCGCTGATCCTGGTCGGCGACGGCGCCTTCCAGATGACCGGCTGGGAACTCGGCAACTGCCGGCGCTACGGCTGGGATCCGATCGTGCTGCTGTTCAACAATGCCAGCTGGGAAATGCTGCGCACCTTCCAGCCCGAATCCGGCTTCAACGACCTCGGCCACTGGGGCTTTGCCGAAATGGCGGCCGGCATGGGCGGCGACGGCGTCCGCGTCGGCACCCGCGCCGAACTCAAGGCCGCGCTGGACAAGGCGCTGGCGACGCGCGGCCGCTTCCAGCTGATCGAGGTGACGATCCCGCGCGGCGTGCTCTCCAGCACCTTGCAGCGCTTCGTCGCCGGCGTGAAGCGCTTGAGCGCGGCGAAATAAGTTCCTGGTTAGCTGATTGGCAACGAACGTCAGCCATCGGCAAAGGACGTCACATTTCCGCCCCCTTCAGTTCGTCATTCCGGGCTTGACCCGGAATCCAGGAGGTTTTCGACCGCCCGTTCTGGATTCCGGCTTTCGCCGGAATGACAAGCTGATGTTCATTGCTGATCAAGAATAAGTTAGCCTTGGTGGGTGAGATCCAGCGCCTGCCGCCTCCGTCATCTGCTGTTCGCCTTTGCCGTCCTGCTGGCAGCAATGACAGCGCACGCGCAGACCCCCGAACTCGAAGCGCCGCGGGCGCTGGCCGCACTCGAACAGGGGCTGGCGGCCGAAATGGGGGTCGGCCTGCGGCGCAATTCGCAACTGGCGATCCGGCTCTACTGCGATGCCGCGATCACGGGCAGTGCCGAGGGCTACTTCCGCATCGGGCGGATCCTGGCCAGCGGGCCGCCGCACCTGCGCAACCCGGCGCTGGCCAATGCCTATCTGGCGCAGGCGGTGCAGCTGGGCCACCATGGTGCGATCGCCCATTTCGACGAGTCCGTGCCCTTTGCGCCGCTGGAAGACGATTGCAGCAAGCTGGAAACCGGCCTCGCCATCGGGACGTTCGACCTTGACGGCTACCTTGCCGCGCTGTCACCGGCCAAGCGCCGGATCGCCGAACTGATCCGGCGCCACGCCGCGCGTAACGGTGTCGAGGAGCGCATCGCCCTGGCGATCGCCCTGGCCGAATCGAACCTCAACCCGGACGCCGTCTCGCAGAAGAATGCGCAGGGCGTGATGCAGCTGATCCCCGATACGCAGGCGCGTTTCGGCGTCACCCGGCCGTTCGATCCCGAGTCCAACATCAGGGGCGGGCTGGCCTACCTGAAATGGCTCAAGGCACGCTTTGACGGCGACTGGTCCCTGATCGCCGCCGCCTACAACGCCGGCGAAGGCGCGGTGGAAAGGCATGGCGGCATTCCGCCCTATCGCGAAACGGAAAGCTATGTGCAGCGGGTGCTGTTTTTTTCGGGCTTTTCCGCGAAGAAGGCCATCTGATTATTCGTGCAGAGTCGTCGGGGCGGATAAAATCGGCCGTTTTTTTGCCGCGCATCCCGGCGCCGGGCAACAAGGGAATCGAATGCTCAAGGACTACATTTTCTGGGGACTGTTCATCGCGGTGGTGGCCGGTGTCATCGTCTCCCTGCTGAAACGGCGCCGGCGCGGCCCCGACCCGCGCGGCGCGACCAATTCGAACCGGATGCAGTTCCATGCCCACACCGACGCCGACGCGCATGACAGCGGCACGCCCCGGCTGGTGTGCATCGGTGGCAGCCACGACGGCCATACCCTGGCGATTCCGCCGGGCGGGCTGTCGGTCGGCCGCGCCAGGGACAACCTGCTGATCATCGTGGACGGGCGCATCTCGGCCCACCACGCCTGGATCGGCATGGTCGATGGTCGTGTCATGCTGCGCGACTACCAGTCGCTCAACGGTACCTTCCTCAACGCCGACCTGAAGACGCGGGTAGGCGACGCGGTGCTGGCCGATGGCGACATCGTCCACTTCGGCGGCGTCGCCGGCGAAGAGTTCCGCCTGGTCGTCGCGTGATCCGCGGCAGTCGCGCCGCGGGTGTTGCCCGTTCGTACCGTCAGGTAAAACTTTCGAACTGCACGCGCTCGGGCGCGATGCCGAATTTCCGCGCGCTGGACACGACCGCGCCGATCAGCGCGGCGGGACCGCAGACGTAGATCACGGCGTCCGCCGCCGCAGCGCCCAAGATGGCATCGATGTCCATGCGGGCGTGGCCCGCCACGCGGCTGAAATACAGCCGCAGCTGCTGCGGAAATTCGATCGCCAGGCGGTCGCGGTAGGCCATCTCTTCCGGGCGGCGTCCCGTGTAATGCAGCATGAACGGCGTGCCGCGCGCCTGCAGCGCCTGCGCCATCGCCTTGATCGGCGTGATGCCGATGCCGCCGGCGATCAGCAGTGCCGGACGTGCATCGTCGTGCAGGGGGAATTGGTTCAGCGGCGGGTCGAGGTCGAGCCGGGTGCCGATCGTCCAGTTTTCATGAATAGCGGCCGAGCCGCCGCGTCCCTCGTCTTCGCGCAGCACGGCGATTTCGTACATGTCGCGCCGCGCGGGGTGGGTCGCCAGCGAATACTGCCGCGTCACCTGTGAGCCGTCGGCCAGCCGCAGCGGAACGGCGAGATGCGCCCCGGGTGCGGCGACGGGCAGGTCGCCCCAATCGGTCGGCCGCAGTTCGTAGGCGCGGATGCGCGGGGTCATCTGGCGCATGCCGGTGACGGTAAGGGCCAGGCTACCGCTGCCGATCGGCGCCGCGGGTGCGGCCGGCTGCGTTTGCCGGCTGACCGATTGCAGCAGTTCGTCCACCTGCGCCTTCGTGTAACGCGGCGTGATGTACTTCGGGCAGTTCCAGTCATAGGCCTCGATCTGGATCACGACGCCGCGCTCGACCCGGGCGCGGTAGCCCGGCGATTCGAGCCGGGCGACCAGTTCCGGTTCGAGGTCTTCGTCGACCAGCCGGACGCGCCCCCAGATCTTGAGCCGGCGCTGCTGCGCGTAATCCATCAGGAACAGGCTGACGCGGTCGTCGCCGGCGAGGTTGCCGACCGACAGGTACTGGCGGTTGCCGCTGAAGTCGGCATAGCCGAGGGTGCGGTCGTCGAGCACCTTGAGGAAGCCCGGCGGGCCGCCGCGGTGCTGCACGTAGGGCCAGCCGGACTCGCCGACGGTGCCTTGATAGAGGCTGTCGCGTTCGGCGATGAATTCGATTTCCATCGGGCCGAGGGCGGCGACCTCGTCGTCACCTGTTTCCAGTCGCCGGTAGCCGTCGCGGCTGCCCATCCGGGTTTGGGCGGCACGTACGTTGGGGGTGAAGGCAATGCGGGCGAATGCGCTGGCCATGGGTTTCTCCAAAAAGCGGGGCAAGGCGGCGGCCTTGCCCCCGGTGACGATAGCCTTCAGGCGGCGAGTTTGAGTTCGACTTTCGGGAAATCGATGGCTACCCGTCCCGCCTTGCCCAGGATGTTGGTCAGGATGTTCATGCCGACATGGGTGATGACCTCGACGATGTCGGCTTCGCTGTAGCCGGCATTGCGCATCTCCAGCAGTTCGGCGGTGGTGACTTCACCCGTGTGCTCCACCAGCGAGCGGGCGAACTTCACGGCGACGGCGGCCTTGGCGTCCTGGCTGGTGCCGGCGCGGTTGGCCGCGATCTCGGCGTTGTCCAGGCCGGCCTTGCGCCCGATCGCGGAATGCGCGGACAGGCAGTACTCGCAGGAATTCTGCTGCGCCAGCGCCAGGGCGATGCGCTCGCGGGTCTGCGGGTCGAGCGAACCGGCGTTGGCGATGCCATGCAGGCCGAGGAAGGCCTTCAGCGCGTCCGGCGAATTGGCGAAGGCCTTGAGGAAGTTGGGAACCATGCCGAGTTGCGTCTGGATGGCGTCGAGCAAGGCTTTCTGTTCGGCGTTGGCGGATTCGTTGGTAACAAGGTTGATGCGGGCCATGATGTTTCTCCTGTGTGGGTTGGGGATGCTTCGGTGTTCGTCTGCGAACGGTTCCCACTGTGCCTAACATCGCTGGAAATAAGAATACCTATAGAATGAAAGTCATAATTCCATAAAACGGAATAAAGATGGACCGATACCACTTGATGAACGTCTTCGTTGCCGTGGCGGAGATGGAAGGTTTCGCGGCGGCGGCAAGGCGCCTGAACATGTCGCCACCGGCCGTGACGCGCGCCGTATCGGCGCTCGAAGATCGGCTCGGGGTCCGCCTGCTGACGCGCACCACGCGCATGGTCCGGGTCACCGAGGCCGGGGCCCGCTATCTCGAGGATGCGCGGCGCATCATGGCCGACTTCGACGAGGCCGACGCCGCGGCAGCGGGCAGCAACGCCATGCCGCGCGGACTGCTGGCGGTGACGGCGCCGGTCCTGTTCGGCAAGCTCTACGTGATGCCGGTGGTGGCCGAATACCAGACGCTGCACACGCAGACCACCGTCTCCGCGCTGTTCGTGGACCGCGTGGTGAACATGGTGGACGAAGGGATCGACGTCGGCATCCGCATCGGCGTGCTTCCCGATTCGTCGCTGCGCGCGATCCGCGTCGGCCGGGTGCGGCGTGTGGTCGTCGGTGCGCCGGCCTACCTCGCGCAGTTCGGCGCGCCCGAGACACCGGCAGACCTGCAGCAGCATCGGCTGATCGCCGCCAGCGGCGTGTCGCCGACCACGGAATGGAGCTTTGGCGACGGCGCGCGCAAGCTGGCGGTCAAGGTGCAGCCGCGCATCCAGGTCAATACCAATGACAGCGCGCTGGAAGCCGCCCGGCAGGGGTTCGGGCTGACGCGCCTGCTGTCGTACCAGGTGGCGCCGCAACTCGCCTCGGGCGAATTGAAGACGGTACTCGACGACTGCGAGGGCGCCGCCCTGCCGATCCACGTGATCCATCGCGAGGGGCGGCACGGCGCGACCAAGGTGCGCAGTTTCGTGGACCTCGTCGTCGAGCGCCTGCGCGCCGACAAGACACTGGGGCAATAAGCCGCAGCCGCCCGGCGGGCGGCCGCGCCATCCAGCCCGGTCAGTGAATCTCGCGGGTTTCGAGGAAGACCACGTCCGGGTGGCGTTCCTGCGTCATCGACAGGTTGACCCGGTTGGGCGCCAGATAGACGTAATCGCCGGCGCCGTCGAGCGCCACATTGACGCCTGACTTGTCGGCCAGCGCCCGGATCGCGGCATCGTCGCCGCGCAGCCAGCGCGCGGTGGCGACGTTGTAGGGTTCGAAGATGCAGTCGACGCCGTATTCGAATTCGAGGCGATGGGCGACCACGTCGAACTGCAGCGTGCCGACCGCGCCGAGGATCAGGTCGTTGCTGTGGATGGGCTTGAACAACTGCGTCGCGCCTTCCTCGGCCAGCTGCTGCAGGCCCTTCTGCAATTGCTTCATCTTCAGCGGATTCCTGATCTGCGCGCGGCGGAAGTGCTCGGGGGCGAAACAGGGGATGCCGGTGAATTTCAGGTCTTCGCCTTCGCTGAAGGCGTCGCCCAGCAGCACCGTGCCGTGGTTGGGGATGCCGAGGATGTCGCCGGGCCAGGCCTCGTCGGTGGTGTTGCGGTCCTGGGCCATGAAGGTGATGGCGTTGTTCACCGCCAGGGTCTTGCCGGTCGAACGCTGCCTGAGCTTGATGCCGCGCTCGAACTTGCCCGAGCAGACGCGGACGAAGGCGATCCGGTCGCGGTGCTTGGGGTCCATGTTGGCCTGGATCTTGAAGACGAAGCCGCTGAACTTCGGCTCGCCGGGCTGCACCGTGCGGCTTTCGGTGGCGCGCGGCTGCGGCGGCGGCGAGAGGTCGACCACGGCGTCGAGCAGGGACTGCACGCCGAAGTTATTGATCGCCGAGCCGAAGAACACCGGCGTCTGCTTGCCGGCCAGATACGCCTCGCGGTCGAAGGTGTGCGAGGCGCCGCGCACCAGTTCGACTTCCATGCGCAGTTCCTCGGCCTGGTCGGGGATCAGCTCGTCGAGGCGCGGGTTGTCGAGGCCCTTGATCACCTCGGCCGTGCCCTTGTCCGCCTGCGGGTCGAAGAAGCTGATGCTGTCGTCGTAGAGGTGGTACACGCCGCGGAAGCGCTTGCCCATGCTGATCGGCCAGGTCATCGGCGCGCACTGGATTTCCAGCACCGATTCGATCTCGTCGAGCAGTTCGATCGGCGGCCGGCCCTCGCGGTCGAGCTTGTTGATGAATGTGAGGATCGGCGTGTCGCGCAGGCGGCAGACGTTGAGCAGCTTGATGGTCTGGGCTTCGACACCATTCACCGAGTCGATCACCATGACGGCGGAGTCGACCGCGGTCAGGGTGCGGTAGGTGTCTTCCGAGAAATCCTCGTGGCCGGGTGTGTCGAGCAGGTTGACCATGCACTCGCGGTAGGGGAACTGCATCACCGAGCTGGTGACCGAAATGCCGCGCTGCTTTTCCAGTTCCATCCAGTCCGAGGTGGCGTGGCGGCTGGCCTTCCTCGCACGGACCTCGCCGGCGACCTGGATGGCGCCGCCGAACCACAGCAGCTTTTCGGTCAGCGTGGT
>CAZGQB010000059.1:0-9489 GCA_964527055.1 uncultured Sulfuritalea sp. | reverse complement strand
TCAAATCCGTCGAATTCTTCATGGGAAAATAATACAAGGGCCGACTTCAGTCGGCTGGGGGTGGATGGCGGACTGAAGTCCGCCCTGCGTCCGCCCTGCGGGCGATTTTCCGCAGCGAGTGATTGGTTCAGCGCGGCGGTGGCGCGATGTCTTCGCTATGGAAGCCGTAGCGCCCGCGGCTGCGGTCGGCAAAAAAGTGCCGCAGGGTGATGGCGATGGTGCGGAAGGCGATTTCGTCCCAGGGGATTTCGTCTTCGGCGAACAGGCGCAATTCCAGCGTTTCCGCGCCGGGTGCGAAATCCAGGTCGAGCAGCCGCGAACGGTAGATGACATGCACCTGGTGGATGTGCGGTACGCTGATCACGGTGTACATCTCGCCCAGTTCGATCCGCGCGCAGGCCTCCTCCATGGTTTCGCGCATGGCCGCGGCGGCCACGGTTTCGCCGTTTTCCATGAAGCCCGCGGGCAGCGTCCACTTGCCGTGGCGCGGCTCGATGGCGCGGCGGCAGAGCAGCACGCGGTCTTCCCATTCGGGCAGGGCGCCGACCACCAGGCGCGGATTGCGGTAATGGATCGCGCCGCAACCGCCGCACACATGCCGTGGCAGCGAGTCGCCCGGGGGTATCTTCAGCGCAACAGGGGCGCCGCAGGCAGTGCAGAAATTCATCGCCGGGTCCATGCAAATATTGTAGCCTGCCCGCTCGTGCCGGCGGCATAGTCGGCATGCACCGAATCCCGATCGAGTCCAGCCGACCATCCTGAACATGAACAGCCAAGCCATCCACACACTGTCCGATCCCGGGGTCCGCGCGCGAATCGATGAAATCATGGGCATGGAGGATTGCCCGAAGCCCAAGGGCGCGGCGAACGCGCTGATCCGCCTGACGCAGCGGGAAGGCACGTCCCTGGCGGTGATGGCGCATGCCCTCAAGTCCGATCCGACCCTGTCGGTGCGGGCGATCCGGGTGGCCAACGGCATCGGCGGCGGCGAACACGGGCCGCTGGTATCCCTGCGCGATGCGGTCGATTTGCTCGGCGTGCCGCCGGCCAGGACCCTGGCGCTGGGCTTCTCGCTGATGGCGACCTGCCGCGCCGGCCAATGCCGTGAATTCGACTTCAGCCGGTTCTGGTCGCAGGCTCTGGCGCGGGCCGTCGCGTTGCAGTTGCTGACCACCGCACGGCAGGGTTCGCCGCAGGCCGAGGCCTTCAGCGTCGGCCTGCTGGCGCGCGTCGGCGAGTTGATCCTGGCCGAGGTGTTCCCGGCGCCCTACTCGGAACTGCTGCGGAACAGGGGCGGAACGGACGACGCGCAACGCCTGGAATTCCTGCTGGCGGAACAGAATGCGTTCGCGGTGACGCATGCGGCACTGTCATCGTCGCTCCTGCTCGATTACGGCCTGTCGGAGACGTTCGCGGCGGCGGTGGGGGGAATCGACCTGTCCGGTCCGGCGGATCACCCGCGGGGCGCGGACGCGGCGACCGCGCATCAACTGCTGACCCTGGCCGACCAGATCGGCGCGATTTGCGCCGCAACGCCCGCGGCGTCGCGCGCGCTGCTGCCGGAACTGTTCGCCCGCGGCTCCCGCCTGTCCTTCGATGCGGAATCGCTGATCTCCCTTTGCAACCGCGCCGCGCACGGTTGGCGCGAGTGGGGTACCCAGCTGGAGCTCGAGACCGGGCCGATGCCGCTGTTCGAGGAATGCGCCGACGTGCCGCCAGCGCAAGCGGCGCCGGACGCGCCCGCGGCCGTGGCGCAAGTTGCTCCGGCCGTGGCGAAGCGTGCGCCCGCCACGCCGGCCAATCCGCCGCGGGCCGCTGCCAGCGTTACCCCGCCGGTCACTCCGGCATGGGATGCCGACGTCGCGCCGATGTGCGTCCTGCTGGTGGGTGACGAGGCGCGCGTGCGCGGCCCGTTGCGCGGCACGCTGGCCGCGGCCGGTTTCCGGGTCGCGGAAGCCGCGGACGGCCGCCAGGGCCTGAGCCTGGCCATCGAACTGCAGCCCCAGGTGATGCTGGTCGACCTGGCGGCGGCGGAGATCGACGGCATCGAGCTGACCCGCACCCTGCGCCAGTTCAAGGCGGGGCGCAGCAGCTACGTGATGATCCTGTCCGCCGCCGAGGATGACGAAAAGCTGGTCGCGGCCTTCGCCGCCGGCGCCGACGGCTTCCTCTCCCTGCCGGTGCCGCCGCACTTGCTCGCGGCCCGGCTGCAGGCCGGCAAGCGCGTCGCCGGACTGCAGGCGGAACTCAGACAGGAGCGCGAGGAAATCCGGCGCATTTCGGCCGAACTGGCGGCGAGCAACCAGCAGCTGCAGGAGGTCGGCATGACCGACCTGCTGACCGGGTGCCGCAACCGGCGTTATGCCATGGAACGCCTGCAGCAGGAATGGGCCTTGGCATCGCGCAGCGGACGTCCGCTGGCCTGCATGATGATCGACATGGACAACCTGAAGCAGATCAATGATACGCACGGCCACGCCGCCGGCGACACGGCGCTCAAGCTCTGCGCCAGCGCGCTCCGGGGCGAGATGCGGGCGCAGGACGTGCTGGCGCGCAGCGCCGGCGACGAGTTCATGGTGATCTGTCCGGACACCTCGCTGGACGCCGCGCTGGCGTGTGCCGAGCGCATGCGGGCCGCCGTCGAAACCCTGCCCGTGGTCGCCGGTGAGCGGGCCGTCCACGGCAGCGTCAGCATCGGCGTCGCGATGCGCGACGCGATGACGCCGGATGCGGATGCCCTGATCCGGCTGGCCGACCAGAGCGCCTACCTGGCCAAGCGTCGCCGCAACACGGTGGCAACGGTGCAAGTAGGGCAGACTTCAGTCGGCCAGCCACCCAAGGCAGACTGAAGTCCGCCCCACGAGATCCGCCGGCCGCCGCTCTCCAAAGGGCAGAAATAAACTAATAAACAATTAATTGTGCTGCTTTTGTAATGTTTTCTCTTACAAAGCGGCTCTATCTAATTCTTACAATAGAATGGTTTTTCCACTGATTTCTTTCTTGTCATCCTCCGTGTGATCATGCATCCGTCGCGATTCGGGCCCAAATTCGGGTCCGACCGGCGAATTCAAGGAGTGCATGATGAAATCGACCGACACCTATAACGATATAAAGGAAGTCAATCTTTCCTACCTGATGCTGGCGCAGAACATGGTTCGCGCCGACCGCGAGGCGGCCATTTTCCGCCTGGGTATCAGCGAGGAGATTGCCGACGTGCTGGCGCGCCTGACCCCCGGGCAGGTGCTGAAAATGGCCAGTTCCGACATGCTGCTCTGCAGCTTCCGCTTCGATGACGCCTTGCTGCTCGACCTGCTCGCCAACCACGAGCGCGAACGCGGCGTAGGGCACCTGCACGCGGCCATCCTCGCCGCCGGCAGACCCGTCGCCACGCTGGCCTGAACGGCCTTCATTCCCGGTCAACGCAAACGTCTGCCGACGGAGGTTCCCCATGCGCAACAAATCCGTAATCATCGAGGCCAAGGACATCGGCCTCGCCATCGAACTGATCGAACTCGGCGCCCGCCTGCAATTGCTGGAGGCTGAAACCAACCTCTCGCGCGAGCGCCTGCTAAAGCTCTACAAGGAAGTCCGCCACGAGTCGCCGCCCAAGGGCATGCTGCCGTTTTCGACCGACTGGTTCATGACCTGGCAGCCGAACATCCATGCCTCGCTGTTCATGGCCTATTACCGCTTCCTCAAGTCGCACACCCAGCTGACCGGACTGGAGCTGATCATCAAGGCCTACCGCATGTACCTCGACCAGATCAAGCGCGGCGGCATGGATACCGTGCTTTCGCTGACCCGGGCCTGGACCATGGTGCGCTTCTTCGATGCCAGCATGCTGCAGATGGCGACCTGTCGCGAATGCGGCGGCGAGTTCGTCGCCCACGCCTTCGACCCGGTCAAGGGCTACGTCTGCGGCCTGTGCCACATGCCGGCCCGCGCCGGCAAGACGCGCCGCGCGGCGGAGGCGGCGGCCAGCGCCGCATTGGCCGCGGTCTAGGTCCTTCCGCGGCACTCCGGCAGGTCCAGCGCGCCCCTTGCAAGGGGCGCGCCGCATTTGTGGCGACGCAGCCGCGAATGCAGGCGGGCGCGCCGTGTCGCCGGTGCCGACTTTCCGCTTTGCCGGGGCGTCACAAACAAAAACGGGAGCCTCGGCTCCCGTTTTTTCTGGCGTCGGCGTGACTCAGGCGACAGGCTTCAGCTTGCGGCGGCGCGCGAAGAAGCCCAGCATGCCGAGGCCGGCCAGCATCATCGCGTAGGTCTCGGGTTCCGGGACAGCGGGCGTGGGCTCCAGGCGTTCGGTCGTGCGGATGCCGAAGGTAAATCCGTGCCAATACTCCGGATCCGGGACGGTCCAGGAAAACGTGCTGTAGGTGCCATTGAAACGGATCGTGCCGGCGCCCTCGTAGCCTTGCAGCACGTCGCCCGGGAGCGCGGTGAGCCGGTCCGCGCCGCCGCCCCAGCAACAGGTCACGCCCTGGCTGAGGATCGTGAAAGGCGAATCGAAATCATAGATCGCCCGGTCGCCGCCGGATCCGAGCGAGGCGATCGCCATGATCGGATCCTTGATCGCTTCCGACAGCGTGACCTTGTACGTCATGTTCTGCGTTCCGACCAGCTGGAGGCCTTCGAAGGTCGATGCATTCTGGACTTCCGAACTGGTGTAGGTGCCCGCCGGAGTCCACAAGGTGGGACCGGTAACACCCAGAAAAGCCCCGGCGCTGCCATCCGACTTGATGGCCTGGAACGTCACGCCGACGGCCGGACCGCTGCTCGGCGTGATGACTCCGGAGGCGAACCCGCCGCCAGGATTCCAGGATTGCCAATCGACGTAATAGTAAGTTTCGGCGTGGACAGACGTTGCAAACGAAGCTGCCATAGCGAGCGCCACAGTGGTTTTGCGGAACATTTCGATTCCCCCTTCGGTTATCTGACTATCTTCACCACTACCCCAGTGCGCAGGCTATCTCGTTCGGCCGCGCCGGAGCAATAGCCCGATAGGACTAATGGATATGGGTGCCGTTTGACGGTCGGGAATTCCTTCCGCTTTTGATTTCCTTCGGACGGCGCGTGAAACCGTGGGTGTTTCATTTTCCGCTAGTGCTCACTTCCGATCGGATCCAATCTGCCCATAAAAAAAATGGAAGTTCGGCTCCAATCCTTGTTTGTGCCGCCAACGATCGCACGGCGAGTGCGGCCGGCGGCGATTAGAATCTGCGCCTTTCCTCCGGCACCCCTCCATCATGTGGTTTCGCAATCTCCAGATTTTCCGGCTCACCCCAGACTGGGCCTACAGCACCGACGCACTCACGGCCGCCCTGCAGCGCGGCATCTTCCAGGGCTGCGGTGCCAGCGATCGTCTGGCGCTGGGCTGGGTGCCGCCGCGCGGCGAGGACGGCGCCCTGGTGTTCGGCGTGGAGCGCCAGCAACTGATCGCGCTGGGCATCGAACAGAAACTGCTGCCAATGTCGGTGGTGCGCCAGTACGCAGCGGCCAAGCTCGACCAGATCGCGGCGGCGCAGGGCTACAAGGCGGGACGCAAGCAGACGCGCGAAGTGGTCGACCAGGTCGAGGCGGAGCTGCTGCCGCGCGCCTTCGTCAAGCGCGGCCTGACCTATGTCTGGATCGATCCGGTGAATCGCTGGCTGCTGGTCGATGCCTCTTCTTCCGCCCGCGCCGACGAGGTCATGGAACAGCTCAAGCTGTCGCTCGGCGAACTGCCGCTGACCCTGGTCAAGACGCAGATCGCACCGGCCACCGCCATGACGCAATGGCTGGCGGCAGGCCATGCGCCGGGCAGTTTCAGCATCGACCGCGACTGCGAACTGCAGGCCGCCGCCGACGAGCGGCCGGCGGTGCGCTACGTGCGCCACAACCTCGACAGCGACGAAGTGCGCAACCACATCGCCGGCGGCAAGACGGCGACGCGCCTGGCGCTGACCTGGAACGATCGCGTTTCCTTCGTGTTGACCGAGCAGTTGCAGGTCAAGAAGCTGGCCTTCCTCGACATCCTCAAGGAGGATGCCGAGCGCCAGTCGGAGAACGCCGACGACCTGTTCGCCGCGAACTTCACGCTGATGTGCGGCGAGCTTTCACAGCTGCTGGCGCACCTGGTCGAGGTGCTGGGCGGCGAGGGCGAGTGAACATGAAAACCGTACTTCTTGCCACAGAGGACACAGAGGACACAGAGGAAAACTCCAACCTGCTTTTCTCTGTGTCCTCTGTGGCTAAAAAGGTTTCGGGTTTGAAATGCCGCGGGTACTGATCGCACTGCTTGCATTTGCCGCAGGCCTGCCGGTCCTTGCGGCCGACGGCGTCCGGATCGGCGAGCCTTCCGCCATGCGCAACCTGGTGCCGGCCGGCGCGCTGGAGAAGCAGGCGGCACAGCAATACGGCGACCTAAAGCGCCAGGCGGCGTCGAAACAGGCGCTGGCGCCCGACGACCATCCGCAGGTCAGGCGCCTGCGTGCCATCGCGGCGCGCATGATTCCGTTTGCCAGCCGCTTCAATCCGCGTGCCGGGCAGTGGCAGTGGGAGGTGAACCTGATCGGCTCGAAGCAGATCAATGCTTTTTGCATGCCCGGCGGCAAGATCGCCTTCTATACCGGAATCCTCGACACGCTCAAGCTGACCGACGACGAACTGGCGATGGTGATGGGCCACGAAATCGCCCATGCCCTGCGCGAGCATGCGCGCGAGCGCTTGGCGAAAAACCAGATGACCCAGCTCGGCGCCACGTTGCTGGGCGAACTGGTGGGCGGCGGCCGCTACACCGGGGCCTTCCAGCTGGGCGGCAACCTGCTGTCGATGAAGTTTTCGCGCGACGACGAATCCGAAGCCGACATCGCCGGACTCGACCTCGCGGCCCGCGCCGGCTTCGATCCGCGCGCCGGGGTCAGCCTGTGGCAGAAGATGACGGCCGCCAACAGCCGTGCGCCGCTGGAGTTCCTGTCCACGCATCCGGCGGGCGAGAATCGCATCAGGGAAATCGAGCGGCAGCTGCCGGCGGTGATGCCGCTCTACGAGAAGGCGCGCAAGCCGGGTTGACCGTCTCAGCCCGGGTTGGAGGATTCCCCGGGGTTCGCGGCGGGCGCCAGAAGCGGTTCGCGATGCGGCCGGCCGTCGCCGAGGAAGCAGAGGATGCGTTCCATCCAGGGTTCGGTATGGCGCCGCACTTCGGCGTCGTCGTCGAGGATGCGCTGGATCAGGCCGTGCTTGCGCGCGAGGTCGGTGGCCGCTTCGCTGCCGTCGTCGATTGCCAGCAAGGCGTCGCGCAGGCTGCGGGTGGCGCGCTCGAGTTCGATCAGCCGGTCCCAGTCGCCGGCGCGCGCGGCAGCCGCCATGCGCGAAGAGAGGCGGCTCATTTCTTCGTAAAGTTCGATCTGGCAAGGCATCCGGCATATCCTAGCCACCCGCATCCCGCCCGTTGCGGCAAGCTGCGGCGGGATCATCGGTCTTTTCGTTTGCGGCCGCCGGGAAACCGTCGGGCAGGCCGCATAGCCCCGGAATTGGGCCCGGTTTGCCCCGCAAATCGGGGTTGGGTGCTTGCCGCCGGTCAGCCGGCCGTGGCCAAACGCCGCGTTTCCAGGCTGCGCTCGTCGATCGGCAGGTGGATCAGCGCCGACAGCACGCCGAGCAGGATGCAGATGCCCCAGATCGTGTCATAGGCGCCGGTGGCGTCGAACAGCTTGCCGCCGAGCCAGACGCCGAGGAAGCTGCCGACCTGGTGGCTGAAGAACACCAGCCCCGAGAGCATGCCGAGGAAGCGCACGCCGAACACCTGGGCGACGATGGCATTGGTCAGCGGCACGGTCGATAGCCAGAGCAGACCCATCACCGCCGAGAACAGATAGACGCTGGCCGGCGACAGCGGCAGCCAGAGGAACAGGCTGATCGCCGTGCTGCGCGCGGCGTAGATGCCGGCCAGCACATGGCGCTTGGGCAGGCGGTTGCCGAGGTGGCCGGCGCTGTAGCTGCCGAACACGTTGAACAGGCCGATCAGCGCCAGCGCCGTCATGCCGACCTCCGGCCCCAGGCCCTTGTCGATCAGGTAGGTCGGGAAATGCACGCCGATGAACACCACCTGGAAGCCGCAGACGAAATAGCCGGCGATCAGCAGCACGAAGCTCCTTTCGCGCATGGCTTCGCCCAGCGCTTCTCGCGCCGTCTGGCCGATGCCGGACGTGCCCGCGGCGAGCCCCCGGGTCAGGGCGCCGCCCAGCGGAATGATCAACAGGGCGGAGGCGGCGAAGATCAGCAGCGTGCCGAACCAGCCCATGCCGCCGATCAGGCCCGAAGCCACCGGGATCATCAGGAACTGGCCGAAGGAGCCCGCTGCGGCGACCACGCCCATGGCCCAGCCGCGCTTGGCGTCGGGCACCAGCTTGCCCATCGCGGCGAACACCACGCTGTAGGTGCAGCCGCTTTGCGCCGCGCCTATCATCAGGCCGGCCGTGGCGGCGAGACCCGTGCCGCTGGCCGAGCAAGCCATGCCCACCAGGCCAAGTGCATACAGGATGCTGGCGCCCCACAGCACGCGCCGCGCGCCGTAGCGGTCGGCCAGCCAGCCGGCGAAGGGCTGCGTCGCGCCCCACATCAGGTTCTGCAGCGCCAGGGCGAAGGAGAACACCTCGCGGCTCCACTGGTGCTCCATGCTCATCGGCGTCAGGAACAGGCCGAAGGTGTGGCGGATGCCCATCGCCACGCAGACGATCAGCGCGGCGAAGGCGAGCACGGTTGCCAGCGGGCGCTGCGGCAGCGGGGCGGCGGCAGTTGTCATGGGTGGGATGCTAACATTTTAAATTCGGTGTAATTTCCACGACATGAACAAGGCCTTTGTCAAAGAATCCGAGGACGACGAGGACGACGACGCGCCCGAGTCGGCCCTGCCGGCCGGCACCAAAAACTACATGACGGTGCGCGGCCATGCGCGGATCCGCGCCGAGTTCGAGCACCTGGTCAAGGTCGAGCGCCCGGCGATGGTGCAGGTGGTGTCCTGGGCCGCGGGCAACGGCGACCGCTCGGAGAACGGTGACTACATCTACGGCAAGAAGCGCCTGCGCGAGATCGACCGCCGCATCCGTTTCCTGACCAAGCGGCTGGAGTCGGCGGTGATCGTCGACCCGGCCGAACAGCAGAACCGCGACCAGGTGTTCTTCGCCGCCACGGTCACCGTCTGCGATGCCGAAGGCGTCGAGGCGAGCTACCAGATCGTCGGCATCGACGAGGCCAACGCGCAGGAGGGTCGCATCAGCTGGATCTCGCCGCTGGCGCGGGCCCTGATGAAGGCGCGCGAAGGCGACACGGTGCGCTTCGACAGCCCCGGCGGCCTGCGCGAGATCGACATCATCGAAATCCGCTACGAATAGTCCGGGCTGCGTAGGGCGGGCACAGGGCAGTGGATGGCGGACTTCAGTCCGCCATCCACCCCCGGCCGACTGAAGTCGGCCCTTGTATTATTTTCCCATGAAGAATTCGACGGATTTG
>CAZGQB010000058.1:0-9603 GCA_964527055.1 uncultured Sulfuritalea sp. | reverse complement strand
AGCACGGATTATCCAACGCCCCGATGCGATCGAAAGCGACGAATTCCTCACGTTTCTCCGCCTATCACTTCGTTTTGAAAACGTGAATGACAAACGCACATGCAACCATTTTGCATAACCATGCAACCGTGATCCCGCGCATTGCCGGCTAGAAGGCCCGCCAGGACGCGCAAAGTTTTCGTTAACGCGCAACCGGCGCGGGCAGCCACCAGTGCCGCCGGTGCCGACGCGCACCGGGTGGCGCGCGGTCCGGCTGGGATGAGCGGGGAACGGGAAAGCAGGCGGTTGAAACTGGCTGAAGAATTTGATGCGGGCAGACGGGCGGACCTGGTGAGGTCTCTGGTGTCGGCGCCCGAAGCTTTCTGCATTCAGCTCTCCCGTCTCGATCGATGTGAAGGCGGTGTCTATCGGGACGCTGACGCGCTGAACCTGTGTCGCCCTTTCGACAACGACCTACTATATCTAGTAGGTCATCGATGATCTGGCACTAATTGTAGTGGTTGATTTTTTCCACTGCAAGTGTTTTCTGATGCTGAAGCAAAAAATCGCGTTGCAGACTTGCGACAGTGATCAGCTTGCAGCGCGGACCCGATGCCAGTCGAAAAGCGGTCCGGGATCGGTCTTGCGCCCCGGCGCGATATCGCTGTGACCTGCCAGCGCTTCGATCGGATAGCGGCACCTGAGTTCGGCCAGCAGTCGATTGAGGGAAAGATACTGGGCATCCTCGAACGCGAGTTGGTCGCAGCCTTCAAGCTCGATCCCGATCGAGAAATCATTGCAGCCCGGCCGTCCCATCCAGCTCGAAACACCGGCATGCCAGGCCCGCTGTGAGCAGGGCACGAACTGGATCAAGGTGCCGTCCCGGCGAACAAGAAAATGCGACGAGACGCGCAGGCCGCTGATCTGGCGGAAATAAGGATGGGCCTCCGGATCCAGGCGATTGGTGAACAGGTCAACGATTCCGGGGCCGCCGAATTCACCCGGCGGCAGGCTGATGGCGTGGATCACGACCAGTCGCACCACCTCATCGGGTGGGCGCTCGTCGCAGTTCGGCGACAGGATCTGCTGCGCCCCGGGCAACCAGCCCGCATCGACACCCTCGGCACCGACCTGGGTCACTCCTTGATCTCCAGTCGCGCCATCCGATACCGCAGAGAACGGAAAGTCACGCCCAGCAGGCGGGCGGCGGCGGTGCGATTGCCGTTCGACTGCACCAACGCATCATGGATGGCGTTCCGCTCCACCTGGTCCAAATGATCCTGCAACGAGCCGCTGGCGACCGGGGAAGCGCCGCCGGAAATCGGAGCGGGCGCCAGGTTAAGATCAACCTCTTCGATGCGGTTCCCGGTCATAAGGGCAAGCGCCCTCTCGAGGACATTTTCGAGTTCGCGCACGTTGCCCGGAAAGGGGTAGCCCCGCAATGCCTCAAGCGCGGCCGGCGCAAGCGGCGGCGGACTTGTGCCGGCCGCCTGCGCCAACCGCTGCAGGATGTGCCGCGCCAGTGCCGGAATATCCTCGCGACACTCCCTCAAGGCCGGCATCCTGAGCTCGATGACGTTAAGCCGATAGAACAGATCCTGGCGGAATCGTCCCTGGTCGACCAATGCCTTGAGGTCCTGATGGGTGGCGCAAATGATCCGCACATCGACAGCTTCCTCGCCGGTAGCCCCGACCTTGCGCACGCGCTTTTCCTGAATCGCCCGAAGCAGCTTGACCTGCATCGTCAGCGGCAGTTCGGCCACCTCGTCGAGGAACAGCGTGCCGCCGTCGGCGACCTGGAAGAAGCCGTCGCGATCATCGGCGGCACCGGTGAACGCCCCCTTGCGATAGCCGAAGAACTCGCTTTCCATCAGGTTCTCGGGAATGGCGCCGCAATTTACCGGCACGAAAGGTCGGTCGCGGCGGGCGCCCAGCTTGTGGATCAACCGAGCCGCCAGTTCCTTGCCGCTTCCCGACTCGCCGGTGACATGCACCGGCGCCTGGCTTCGCGCCACCCGGTCAATCAGCAGGCGCACCTGCTCGATCGCCGGCGAATCGCCAAACAGGTCGGACTCGCCACCCATGCCACCGGGCGAATCCGGACTGGGCAAATCAAGAGCGGACTTGACGATACCGCGCAGTTGGTCGAGCGATACCGGCTTGGCGATGTAGTCGAACGCGCCAGCCTTGAGTGCCGACACCGCGTTCTCTGTACTGCCGTGGGCCGTAATCACGGCTACCGGCAAGTCGGCCACGGTCTCGGCGATATGGCGCACCAGGTCCAGCCCCTCGCCATCGGGGAGCCGCATGTCGGTCAGGCACAGCTGGTAACGCCGGTCGGCAAGCATGCGGCGGGCCTCGCCAAGCGAGCCGACGCAATCCGCCGCCAGGCCCATGCGCGCCAGTGTCAGATCGAGCAGCTCGCGGATGTCCGCTTCATCGTCCACCACCAGAACGCGCTTGGCCTCGCCCTGGCCGCGGGGACGACGTTCGCCCTTCATTGGCATACCTGTCCCTCAGCCGAAATACGGAAATGGGCGCCGGGTGCATCATCCAGCAGTTCGAGACTGGCGCCGCTCGCCTCGCACAATTCCCGCGCAATATACAGTCCCAGTCCGGTACCCGCCCCGTGCGTGGTAAAAAACGGCTCGAATACCTGGTTGCGCTGCGCATCCCCGACTCCGGGTCCATCGTCGATGACATGCAGCTCGACTCTGCCGCTTGCCGCGGACGCCCTCGCCTCAAGTCGCACCGCCCGGTCCGCATTGCTGGCGTGGCGCAGCGCGTTGCCCATGAGGTTCCACAGCACCCGATAAAGATGCCCGCGGTCAAAGCGCAGTTCGACGTCGACCTCGCCGACCTGCACGCGCCGGGTCACCGACGCATCATGCAAGGCCAACTCCTCGAGGAACCCGGAAAGAAATGCCTGCCAGCGCAGGCGCTCCGGTTGAGCCCGGTCGCGACGACCGAGCTCCAGCACCTCGGTCACCAGCCGGTTGAGGCGACCGGTATTGTCATGAATGATCCGGGCCAGGCGCGTATGCAGGGCATCACGATCTTCTTCGGCCAGGAGTTCCGCAGCATGGCTGATGGCGGCCAGCGGATTGCGGATCTCGTGCGCCATGTTGGCGGTCAGTCGTCCCAGCGCCGCAAGCTTCAGCTGTTGCGCCTGGGATTGCACCCGCTCCATGTCCTCGACATAGATCAGTGCGCGCCCCCGCAACTCAGTCGAGGGCACGTAGCGGACACGCAGCAGGCGTCCGTCCTTCTGGCGCAGCATTTCGACCGTTTCCACGGACTGGGCGTTCCACATCCGGTAACGATCAGCCAGCGTACGGGACATGGCCTGCAGTGCGTCACCTGGGGCCGTCTCGACTCCGAACAAGGCTTCGGCGCGCGGATTGAGCAATCCTACGCGCCCGTCGCCATCCACCACCAAGACGCCATCCTCCATGTCTCGAATGATCCGCTCGCTGATGCGCAGCTGGTCGTCGAGTTCCCTGCCGCGGTCCCGCGCCAGCGTTTCGTTGGCAACCACCCGCCGCGCCAGCAGGCGGGCAATGATCGCCGTGGCAAAAAAGGCGATGCAGATGATCCCGGTGCGCACGAAGTCGGCGGGGTCGGCTTCCAGAGCCAATGCACGCCAGCTTTCCTCCAGCAGCATCGCCACCGACGCCAGTGCGGCATAAAACAGGGTCATGCGTCCCTGCCCCACCAGCGCGGCTCCGGCAACCACCACCAGAAGAAGCACTGCAATACCACTCTTCTGGCCGCCACTGGCGAACATCATCAAGGTCAGGGCGGCAACGTCGACCGCCACCTGGATCGAAAGCTGAAGATTGAAACGGCGCGGCCGGCGCAGCAATATGACCAAAAACGCCACCGCCAGCAGGAGATAGACCGCGGCGACGCGGCCAAACAACCGCGCATCCTGCGTGCCGAGGCTGATCGTATCGCCGAAAACGAGAACCGCAACCAGAAACAGTGCCGCAATCGACAGACGGTAAAGCGTGAAAAAGCGCAGCGAGCGCCAGAAGGAATCGTCCGCGTCGGCATCCGCGGCCGCAATCCCGCTCCCGCTCAAAGGCGCCCTCCCAGCCGGCGATGATCCTCGCAGCAGAAATCCTGACCGGCATCGATGATCGCCTCGGCGCGCGGGAAATGCAGGCCGCAATGCGCGCACCGCGCCATCGGCTCGGGCCCGCGAGCGGCGGGCGGGGGCTTGCCGCGCCGGTTCGATGCGCGCACCAGCGCATAGATCACGGCAATCACGACAAGGAAAAGCAGGAACTTTGCCACGGCCTTCAACTCCCCGCAGCAGCCGGAAAATGGTCGGGGCGAGAGGATTCGAACCTCCGACTCCTGCGTCCCGAACGCAGTACTCTACCAGGCTGAGCTACGCCCCGACGGCAGGTTGGTGGCAAGGACGGACGTTGCGGGAACGGGCCTGGAATTTCGGTCCGTGAGGTCCTCCTTGCGAGCATCGCGGCGTTCAAAAGCTTCTTTGCACCGCAAAGTCCGCCAATTGTAGCAGTGTTTCCCTGAACTTTGATTCCGGCAACGGCGCCAGCGCCGCCTTGGCCCTGGCGGTCTCTTCGACACCATGTCGACGTGCCGCGTCGAGGGCGCCGCAGGCGCGCACCGCGACGAGGACATCGGCAAAGCCGTCACGGCTGGCGTTTTCAATCGCGGCCCGAACCAGCGCCGCCTGCTCCGGCGTGCCGTGATGGATGGCATGAATCAGGGGCAGGGTCGGTTTGCCTTCGGCCAGATCATCGCCAAGATGCTTGCCGGTTTCGGCCTCCTGACCCGAGTAGTCGAGTACGTCGTCGATCAGCTGGAATGCCGTGCCCAGGTGCATGCCATAGTCCGCCAGCGCCGTCTCGATTTCCGGGCTCGCTTCGCCGAGAATCGCCCCCAGCCGGCCGGCGGCCTCGAAAAGCTTGGCGGTCTTGTAGCGAATTACCTGAAGGTAGGCGTCGATTCCGATGTCCGCGTTGCGGCAGTTCATCAACTGCAGCACCTCGCCCTCGGCAATGACGTTTGTCGCGTCGGCGAGCACCTGCATGACGCGCATGCTGCCGACGCCGACCATGATCTGGAAGGCGCGCGAATAAAGGAAATCGCCCACCAGCACGCTGGCCGGATTGCCGAATACCGCATTGGCGGTTTCGCGACCGCGACGCAGCGAAGACTCGTCGACCACGTCGTCGTGCAACAGGGTCGCCGTATGAATGAACTCGACTACCGCCGCCAGGTCGTGGTGGCGGGTTCCGGAGTATCCGCAGGCGCCGGCGGCAAGCAGCACCAGCGCCGGTCGCATGCGCTTGCCGCCGGCCGCGATGATGTACTCGGCAACCTGGCGCACCAGCGCCACCTCCGAATGCAGCCGCGCCCTGACGACGGCGTCAACCGCGCGCATATCGGCGTCAATCGGGGCATACAGGCTGGCGAAGTTCACGGCGGATCGAGTGTCTATGCAAAGCCGCGATGTTAGGCGGGCACTGTGCCGCCGTCAACGCAGGACTGATCAGTGGCACACCTCGCACCCGCCTTCACCGGCCGATCTTCCGATCCGTTCAAAGCAGCGCGCGGTCCGTCCCGGCTGATGACATTCACAATTCCGCAGCACGTCGGCGATGCGGGCTTTTCCCTTATACTCCGCGCTTGAGCGAAAAGCCTGTCGCCATTGATTTTCCAGTGCTTTTACCGCATTCATCGGCCGCTGACATGGCAGCAAAAATATGACAGACTCAAAACTTCCCGGTTCTCAAACAAGCCCGGCGGCCTGGTCGGGCCGCTTTGCGGAGCCCGTTTCCGATCTCGTCAAACGTTACACCGCCTCGGTGTTCTTCGATCGACGCATGTGGCGGCAGGACATCCGGGCATCGCTTGCGCACGCGCGGATGCTCGCCGCCCAAGGCATCATCGCCGCGGCCGATCTGCAGTCCATCGAGCAGGGCATGGCCAGCATCGCCGCAGAGATCGAGGCCGGCAGTTTCAACTGGAACCTCGATGACGAGGATGTGCATCTGAACATCGAGAAGCGGCTCACCGCACTTGTCGGCGAAGCCGGCAAGCGATTGCACACCGCGCGCTCGCGCAACGACCAGGTGGCTACCGACATCCGGCTCTGGCTGCGTGACACCATCGACGAGATCGACGTCCTGCTGCGCAATTTCCAGGCGGCGTTGCTCGATGCGGCCGAAGCCCATTCCGACACGCCGCTCCCCGGCTGCACGCATTTGCAGGTGGCGCAGCCGGTGACCTTCGGCCACCACCTGCTGGCCTATTTCGAAATGCTGCGCCGCGACCGCGAGCGTTTTGCCGACTGCCGCCGCCGCGTCAATCGGCTGCCGCTGGGCGCCGCGGCACTGGCCGGCACCACTTTCCCGATCGACCGCGAGGCCGTGGCGCGCGAACTCGGCTTCGAGTCCGTGTGCGAAAACTCGCTGGATGCGGTGTCCGACCGCGATTTCGCCATCGAATTCTGCGGCGCGGCAGCGCTGGCCATGACCCATGTCTCGCGCTTTTCGGAAGAACTGATCCTGTGGATGAACCCGCGCATCGGCTTCATCGACCTCGCCGACCGCTTCTGCACCGGATCGTCGATCATGCCGCAGAAGAAGAACCCGGACGTACCGGAACTGGCGCGCGGCAAGACCGGCCGCGTCGTCGGCCATCTGGTGACCCTGTTGATGCTCATGAAAGGCCAGCCGCTGGCCTACAACAAGGACAACCAGGAGGACAAGGAGCCCCTGTTCGACACCGCGGACACGCTGATCGACACGCTGCGCATCTTTGCCGACCTGGTTCCGGGCATTCGCGTCAAACCCGAGGCCATGGCCGCGGCCCTGCGCCAGGGCTACGCCACGGCCACGGACCTGGCCGACTATCTCGTCAAGAAGGGACTGCCGTTCCGCGACGCGCACGAGATCGTCGCGCGCGCGGTGCGTGCGTGCGAGGAACGCGATTGCGACCTGCCGGACCTGACCATCGACGAGTTGCGGGCGTTTTCAACGCTGATTGGCGAGGACGCATATGCGGTGCTCACCGTGGCCGGCTCGCTCGCCGCCCGCAACCATCTGGGTGGCACCGCGCCCGGGCAGGTCAGGGCCGCCATCGCCCGCGCCCGCGTGCGACTTTGACCCGATGGCCATTCCGGAACGCATCGGCAAATACGAGATTCGCAGCAAGCTCGGGGAAGGCGCCACCTCGATCGTCTACCTCGGCTACGACAACTTCGCCGAGCGCGAAGTGGCGATCAAGGCCATCTTTCCCGAGGTGCTGCGCGACAAGGAGCGCGGCAAGCTCTACCGCAACCTCCTGATGACCGAGGCTTCGCTGGCCGGCAAGCTGGTACATCCGCACATCGTGCAGATTTTCGATGCGGTGCTCTCCGAAGAACAAAGCTACATCGTCATGGAATACGTGAAGGGAGGCACGCTGGAGTCCTTCTGCACACCGAGCACGTTGCTGCCGTTCGACCGCTTGGTGGAGATCATCTTCAAGTGCACCCGCGCACTCGACTATGCGTTTCGCGCCGGCATCACCCACCGCGACATCAAGCCGGCGAACATCCTGCTGGTCAATTCCGGCGACAGCGAGAACCGCGTCAGCGGTGACATCAAGATCTCCGATTTCGGCGCGGCGATGCTGAGCAGCGGCGAGCAAACCCGCACCCAGGTATCGGGTGTCGGATCGCCGGCCTACATGTCTCCGCAGCAGGTCCGCGACCTGGCCCTCGATCACCAGACCGACATCTACTCGCTCGGCGTGGTGATGTACCAGTTGCTGACCGGCCGGCTGCCGTTTCAGGCGACCTCGAACTACGGCATCATCTACCAGATCTGCAACACCGATCCGCCACCGCCGTCGACCTTCCGCACCGACCTGCCGCCGAGCCTCGACGCCGTCGTGGCCAGGGCCATGCAAAAGGAGGTGGCGGCCCGTTACCAGACCTGGGAAGAGTTCTCCCATGATCTGGCGCAATCGTTTCGCAACAAGCAGCTATTGGCCCAGCGCCAGCAATTCCCGGACAGCGAGAAATTCGAGGCCCTGCGGGCGCTGCCATTCTTCAGCGCATTCTCCGACGTGAATCTGTGGGAAGTGGTCCGCTTCTCGCGCTGGGACGAAGTGGCGGCCGGCACCGTGATCATGCGGGACGGCGAGCGCGGCGACTTTTTTGCCTTCCTGCTCGATGGCGAACTCAGCGTATCCAAAAGCGGACACGCCCTGGGCACGCTGCTGGCGGGGGAATGCTTCGGCGAAATGGCCATCATCCGTCGTGGCCAGCACACGCGCGGCGCCGACGTGGCGGCACAGACCGTAGCCCGCGTCGTGACCATTTCGGCGCAGGCGCTCCAGCACTCCTCGGACGCCTGCCGGATGCACTTCTATCAGGGCTTTCTCGACGTCATCGCCGGTCGCCTCGCCGATGCCAACGCCCGCCTGGCATCACTTTGACGCCTGACGCCGGCGCCGCGTTCGATGCGATTGCGGCGGCGATCGGCGAACGCACGGGGACGCCGTTCAGCGCCTCGTCGGCCAAACCCGTGCGCGGCGGCTCGATTCATCGCGCATGGCATCTCGACGATGGAGTCCGCCACTACTTCGTAAAAATCGGTCCGGTCGCCGCGGCCCCCATGTTCGCTGCCGAAGCCGAAGGCCTGCTCGCGCTATCCGCCGCTGCCGTGGTGGCAACGCCGACTTTTATCACGCAGGGAAACACCGGGGATGAGGCATTCCTGGTGCTGGAATATCTTGAACTGAAAGCCCTGGATCAGGCCGGCGGCGCGAGTCTCGGCTCGGCACTGGCGCAACTGCATCGAGTCCGGGGCGACGCCTTCGGCTGGCCGGCAGACAATTTCATCGGTTCGACACCGCAAACCAACGCGCTTCATCAATCCTGGCCGCATTTCTTCGGTGACCGCCGGCTACGGCCGCAGTTGGAACTTGGCCTGAAAAACGGCATGGACCGGTCGCTGGCAAGCAAAGGCCGCGGGATCATCGACCGCATCGGCGGCCTCTTCATCAATTACCGGCCGGCGCCCAGCCTGCTGCATGGCGACCTGTGGTCGGGCAATGCCGCGCAAACCCGCGACGGTATCCCGGTGATCTTCGACCCGGCCTGCTACTACGGCGACCGCGAGGCGGATATCGCCATGGCGGAACTGTTCGGCGGCTTTCCCCTCAGCTTCCATGCCGCCTATCGCAGGGCATGGCCCCTCGATGCCGGATACGAGGCGCGCAAACCACTCTACAACCTCTACCACATCCTCAATCACTTCAACCTGTTCGGTGGCGCCTACCTGGGGCAGGCGCAGCGCATGATCGACGCTCTGCTGGCAGGGCTGAAGCGCTGACTCAGGAAGCCTTGACGATCGGCTCCAGCTGCTTTTGCAGTTCGCCCGACTGGTACATCTCCGTCATGATGTCGCTGCCGCCGACGAACTCACCGCCAATATAGAGCTGAGGAACGGTCGGCCAGTTGGCGTAGTCCTTGACCCCCTGCCGCACTTCCGGGTCGGCCAGCACATCGACCGTGACGAAGTCCTTGACGCCGCAAGCCTGCAGGATCTGCACCGCACGCGCCGAAAAGCCGCATTGCGGAAACTGCCTGTT
>CAZGQB010000057.1:0-9737 GCA_964527055.1 uncultured Sulfuritalea sp. | reverse complement strand
AGGCCTATGCCACTGCGGAACTCGGCGTCATCGCCTATGAGACCGAGGCGCGACAGGGCCTCGTCGTCGACGAAGGCGTGGTCGTCGAGATCGTGCGTCCCGGTACGGGCGACCCGGTGGCTGAGGGTGAAGTCGGCGAAGTGGTGGTGACCACCTGCAATACCGACTATCCGCTGATCCGCTTCGGTACCGGGGATCTGTCGGCCTTCCTGCCGGGGATCTCGCCCTGCGGCCGCACCAACACGCGCATCAAGGGCTGGATGGGCCGCGCCGACCAGACCACCAAGATCAAGGGCATGTTCGTCCATCCCGAGCAGGTGGCCGCGGTCGTCAAGCGCCACCCGGAAATCGCCAGGGCGCGGCTGGTAGTGACCAATCCGGATAGTGCCGACCGGATGACGCTGAACTGCGAGGTTGGCAAGGTCGAAGCGGGGATCGAGACCGCCATTGCCGAGAGCGTGCGGGATATTACGAAGCTGCGCGCCGACGTCAGGCTGTCGGCGGTCGGCAGTTTGCCGAACGACGGCAAGGTGATCGAGGACAGCCGGAAGTACGACTGATTCCGCAAGCGGACCCCGCCACTTGCCTGACGACCGCAGCCGGTGCTTTGTCCGGATTCCCGGTCCTTCCCCGTGCTACTTCGCTTTGCCGGATTTCGCCGCAGTCGGTTCGACCTTTTCCTGGGTATCCGAAGTCCCTGTCGCTGGCGATTGGCCGCTGCCCTGCATGAAATTCCACGGCCACAGTGCCGGGTTGGCAAAGGGGTTGGCCTGGGCTTCCGGAGTACTCCCCGACTGGCTGATGGCCTGCAGTGCGGACAGCGTCGCGCGCTGCATCTCAAGTCCCTGGATGGTCATCTGCAGCATGCCGAGATTGCTCTTGAGCCAGCCTTCGACTGCCTTGAGATCGGTGATGCGCTTTTCCAGTTCGTTGGTATCCAGGGTCGGCGTTACCAGGCCGGGCAGCGGCATCCCGGTGTTGCCCCAAAGGGATTTCAGGAATTCCATCGGATCGGACGGTGTCGTGCTCATGGCGTATGCTCCAAAGTTGGCGGCTTGATCTTACAGTAGTCCCGTTGGCGGCGGCACAGCCTGCGCTGACAGGATCGGGCCTGCGCCGGCCGGCACGGCTTCCACTATTTCCCCAGTCCCAGCCTTGCGCGCAAGGCTGCTCGTTCCGGCATGGCGGCATCCATGCTGCGCCGCCTGACATGTCCGAAGCCGCGAATCTTTTCCGGCAACCTGGCCAGCGCAATGGCATCGATCAGAGTTGCGCGCTGCAATTTCGGCAGCAAGGCGGCAACATCGGCTTCATAGTCGGCCAGCCAAGCCCGTTCCAGCCGCCGCTCCTCGCTGCGGCCGAAGACATCCCAGGGCGAGCCGCGATAGCGGCGGGCCTTCGCCAGCCATTTGAATGCAGTCAGCAGCCAGGGGCCGAAAGCCATTTTTTTCACCTGGCCAGACTTGGGGTCGGGACGCGCCAGCAGCGGCGGCGCGAGATGGAAGCTTAGTGTGTAGTCGCCTTCGAAACTCTCGCTGATTTTCTGCACGAAGCCGGTCTCGGCATACAGCCGCGCCACTTCGTATTCATCCTTGATCGCCATCAGCTTGAACAGGTTGTGAGCGACGGCTTCGGTTAGTTGCGAGGAGTTGATCGCGGCTTCTGCGGCGCGGACCTTTTCTACTTGCATCCGATATCGCTCCGCGTAGGCGGTATCCTGATAGTCGGTGAGAAATCTGACGCGCGTTGCGATCACTTCATCGAGGGTCGGCGCCTGTGCCACGGCGGCTTGCGCCCGAGCATGGGCCGCCACGGTTGCCGGATCATGTGCCGCACGCCGGCCCCAGAGGAAGGCGGCGCGACTCATCGCCACCGCCGTGCCGTTGAGTTCGATGGCGCGATCGATCGCCTCCCCGGAAACCGGCACCAGGCCTTGCTGCCATGCGTAGCCGAGCAGGAACAGGTTGCCGGCGATCGAATCGCCGAGCAGGCGCAGGGCGAGATCGGATGCCTGGACGAAATGTGCCGCGCCCTTGCCGACCGTTTCGCCGATCAATGCCTGCATGCGCGCCAGCGGGAACTGCCAGTCCGGATTGCGCGTGAAGTCGGCCGTCGGGGTTTCCGCGCAATTCACCACCACGCGCGTGCGGCCGGCATGCATGCGCGTCAGCGCGTCCGGTGACGCGGTGACGATGACATCGCCGCCAATCACCGCGTCGGCTTCGCCGGTGGCCACGCGCACGGCATGAAGCTCTTCAGGGTCGTCGCACATACGTACATGGGAAAACACCGCGCCGCCTTTTTGCGCAAGTCCCGTCATGTCGAGTACCGTGACGCCCTTGCCGTCGATGTGCGCCGCCATGCCGATCAAGGCGCCGATGGTGACCACACCGGTGCCGCCGACGCCCGTGACAAGGATTCCGTAGGGCTTGGCGGTGGACGCAAAAGTCGGCGCCGGCGGCACGCCGAATGAGTCATCGCCGCTCGCCGAACCGGCAAGACCGCGGCCCTTCTTGACGCTTCCACCCATCACCGAAACGAAGCTCGGGCAAAAGCCGTTGGCGCACGAGTAGTCCTTGTTGCAGGCCGACTGGTCGATGGCGCGCTTGCGACCGAATTCGGTTTCCACCGGCACCACGGCGAGGCAGTTGGATTGCACGCCGCAATCGCCGCAGCCTTCGCAGACGGCCTCGTTGATGAACAGCCGGCGCGGCGGATCGACCATCTTGCCGCGCTTCCTGCGGCGGCGCTTTTCGGCGGCGCAGGTCTGGTCGTAGATGATTGCCGAGACGCCGGGGCATTCGCGCATCTCGCGCTGGATCTCATCCAACTCGTCGCGATGGCGGATCGGCACGCCGTGCGGCAGGTCGGGGTGGCCGTAGGCGCGCGGTGTGCCGTCGTTGACGACGACGACGTGATGGACGCCTTCGGCATGCAGCTGGCGGGCGATCTGCGGCACCGACAGGTTGCCGTCGTGAGGTTGGCCGCCGGTCATGGCGACGGCGTCGTTGTAGAGGAGCTTGAACGTGACCCCCTTCCCTTCATTCTTCGAGCGAAGCGAGCCGTCGTCGCCCCCTCCCGCCGGGAGGGGGGAGGGGGGAGGGCAGTTGAATGCCGCCACGGCGGCTCGCACAGCGAGCACGCCGGAATGGAAATAGGTGCCGTCGCCGAGGTTGACGAAAACATGGCGCTGTTCGGTGAAGGGCGCCTGGCCCATCCAGGCCGCGCCTTCGCCGCCCATGTGGGAGAAGGTGGCCGTGGCGCGGTCCATCCAAAGCACCATGAAGTGGCAGCCGATGCCGGCCAGCGCGCGCGAGCCTTCGGGTACTTTGGTCGAACTGTTGTGCGGGCAGCCCGGGCAGAAGTAGGGCGTGCGCGCGATCGGGATCACCGGCGCGGCGGCACGTTCCTTGGCCTCGATGATCGATAGCCGGTCGCGGATGCGCGGCGAGGTGAAGTGGCGGCCGATGCGATCGGCGATGACGCGGGCGATCTGTGCCGGCGACAGTTCACCGGCGGCGGGCAGCAGCCAGCGACCGTTGGGCAGGGCCCATTCGCCCTGTTCGTCGAACTTGCCGATGACGCGCGGGCGTACGTCTTCGCGCCAGTTGTAGAGCTCCTCCTTCAACTGGTATTCGATCAGCTGGCGCTTTTCCTCGACCACCAGGATCTCCTCCAGCCCTTCGGCGAAATGCCTCACGCCATCGGACTCGAGCGGCCAGACCATGCCGATCTTGTAAAGCCGGATGCCGAGTTCGGCGGCGAGCCGGTCGTCAATGCCGAGGTCATCGAACGCCTGGCGCACATCGAGGTAGGACTTGCCGGTGGTGATGATCCCCAGCCGCGGATTGGGCGAGTCGATCACGATCTGGTTCAGCCGGTTGGCGCGGCAATAGGCCAGCGCGGCATACAGCTTGTGATTGAGCAGGCGCGCTTCCTGCACCAGGCGATCGTCGGGCCAGCGGATGTTGAGGCCATCCGTCGGCAGGGCGTAATCGGTGGGCAGCACGATGCGCACGCGGTCGGGCGATACATCGACCGAGGCCGAGGACTCGACCGTGTCGGCGACGGCCTTGAAGCCCACCCAGCAGCCCGAATAGCGGCTCATGGCCCAGCCGTGCAGGCCGAGGTCGAGGTAGTCCTGCACGCCGGCCGGCACCAGCACCGGCATCATCGCCGCCTTGAAGGCGTGTTCCGACTGGTGCGCCACGGTCGACGAGCGTGCCGCGTGGTCGTCCCCGGCGACCGCGAGTATGCCGCCATGCTTCCAGGTCCCTGCCGAGTTGGCGTGCTTGAAGACGTCGCCGCAACGATCGACGCCCGGACCCTTGCCGTACCACATGCCGAACACGCCGTCGTGTTTCGCACCGGGTGACAGGTTGACCTGCTGCGTGCCCCACAGCGCCGTGGCGGCGAGGTCTTCATTCACGCCGGGCTGGAAAACCACCTGGTTCGTTGCAAGGTGCGGCCTGGCTTTCCACAGGGCCTGATCCAGCCCCCCTAAAGGAGAGCCGCGGTAGCCGGAAACGTAGCCGGCGGTATCCAGCCCGGCCAGGGCATCGCGCTGACGCTGCAGCAGCAGGAGGCGAACCAGGGCCTGGGTGCCCGTCAAAAAAACCCGGCCCGAGGCGAGTGCGTATTTGTCTTCTAGGCTGACGCTGCGCAAGGGCGCGTTCATTGCGGCGGCAGGATCTTGCCCGGATTCATGATGTTGTCGGGGTCGATGGCGCGCTTGATGGTGCGCATCAGTTCGACCGCGACGTCGCCGTGTTCGAGGGCCATGTAAGCCTGCTTGCCGATGCCGATGCCATGTTCGCCGGTGCAGGTGCCGCCCATGAGGATGGCGCGCTGCGCGAGGCGCGAGGCGAAGCCCTTGGCGCGGGCGAGCTCCTCGTCGTCGCCGGGATCGACCAGCAGCACCAGATGGAAGTTGCCGTCGCCGACATGGCCGACCAGAGGGGCCACGAGCTTGCACGCTTCAAGGTCCAGATAGGTCGCGGCGATGCATTCCGCCAGCGACGAGATCGGGACACAGACATCGGTGGTCAGTGCCCGGCAGCCGGGCTTGAGTCCGATGCTGGCGTAATAGGCGTCGTGTCGCGCCTGCCACAGCCGGCTGCGGTCCTCGGGGCGCGTGGCCCACTCGAAATTCTGGCCGCCGTGATCGGAGGCGATCTCCTGCACCGTTTCCGCCTGCTCCTTGACACCGGTGGCGGAGCCGTGAAATTCGAAGAACAAGGTCGGTTCCGCGCGCAGGGAAGTCTTGCTGTGGCGGTTGATCGCTGTGATCGCGAGCGCGTCGAGCAGTTCTATCCGCGCCACTGGGACTCCCAGTTGTATCGTCTGGATAACGGTCTGGACCGCTGCTGCCAGCGTCGGGAAGGCGCAAACGGCGCTGGAGATCGCTTCCGGGATCGGATAGAGCCGCACCGTGAGTTCGGTGATGATGCCCAGCGTGCCTTCGGAACCGACCATCAGCCGCGTCAGGTCGTAGCCGGCGGCGGATTTGCGGGCCCGTCCGCCGGTCTTGAGGATGCGGCCGTCGGGCAGCACCACCGTCATGCCCAGCACGTTCTCGCGCATGGTGCCGTAGCGCACGGCGTTGGTCCCCGAAGCGCGCGTCGCCGCCATGCCACCGAGGCTGGCGTCGGCGCCCGGATCGATCGGAAAGAACAACCCGGTGCCGTTCAGGGCGGCGTTGAGCGCCTTGCGCGTGACACCGCATTGCACCGTTGCGTCAAGATCGTTCTGGCGCACGGCAACGACCTGGTTGAGCGCCGACAGATCGATGCAGACCCCGCCCTGTACCGCCAGCAGATGGCCTTCCAGGGAAGTGCCGGTACCGAAGGCGATCACCGGAGTACGCCAGCGGTGGCACAAGGCAACGATTTCGGCGACTTCCGCTGTGGATTCGGCGAAAACCACCGCGTCCGGCGGCATGGGCGCATACGAGGACTCATCCTTGCCGTGATGCAGGCGCACCGCTGCGGCTACGGAAAAGCGGGCGCCGAAGCGGGAGCCGAGTGCCGCGGCCAGCTCCTGCGACAACGGGGGGCGATCGGCGGGGGCATTCATGGCTATCTCCGGCGTTGGGGCTGACCGGCCGATTCTACGCCCCGTCGGTATTGATTTGAGCACGCTGCTGTCGGGATGCGGCGGGGCCTTCCTGTTGTGCTGCAGCATTCGAGCCTTGGGCCGCGACAAGTGCAAATCGCGTCGGATGACGGTAGTGTCTCAGTTTGAAAAGCCCCGCTCTTGACATCGGTCAGGCAGTTGCTACGCTATGCGTACTATGCCTAAACGCTCAAGCACAGGTCGCAAAGACCTGAATCAACTCGCCGCGTCGATTGTCGCCCAGGCTACCGACGAGGAACCCAAGCAACCAGAACAGCCGGATAAGAATCCTGCTGCTGTCGCGCTTGGTCGGCTTGGTGGATTGAAGGGTGGCGCGGCCCGCGCAAAAAAACTGACCGCTGAAGAGCGGTCAGAGATTGCAAAGAAGGCGGCAGAGACTCGGTGGGGGAAGAGCTAGCGGTCTGGCTCGTCCAAGTCAAGTGACATTGTCTCGTTGTAACGGGCAGCGACGCGATTAATCTTCTGCATAAAGTCTTTCCAGCCGTCCGATATTTTCATTAAACCAACGACCATACCAAGGTGCTTTAGCAACTCCTGACGGCCATAGCCCGCCGTGAGATGCTGAAATAGTTTTGTTCCCTTCTTTTCGTCCTTCTTGGCTTCCTCCTTTAAAGCGGAGAGAACACCGGGCGCCAATCGACTGTAGACGATGTCGTTCGTCAGATGACCAAAATATGCTGGGCGATAGTTGATTTTCTCAGGCGGATAGGGCAACCCGCGCAGCCTAAACATATGCTCGTAATAGTCAGCATCGAATGTCCTGATCCAGGGCTGTAGTTCCTTGGTTACATAGGCTTCAAGAATTTTTGCAAGAGCATCCCGCGCCCTGTCTTTCTGATAGCCAGTAGCTTCATCAACGAGCGCGATAATTCCAACCCGAGCAAAACCGCGAAGCAGGACTTCACATTGTTTAGCGACGAGCTTATAGCGGTCTGTGTTTAAGAGGTCTTTATCTCTGGCTTCAAGCATTCCCTCGCAAATGTCAGCCAGAACATCAGCGCTGTATCCATTGATCGGCTTTGGGTTGCCTGAATATCGGCATTTGATGGGCTCAAATTGGGCTACGGGCTTACCTTTAATAATCAGTGGGCTGAGTGACTTGTGAGTCAATAATCGGTCTACGCGATCACCAGCCGCTCCACGCTCTTCTCCAGTCAAGCAAAGCGCGATTTGCAGCGCACGTCCAGACAGTACGCGGCGACCATCTTCAGTCACGTAGCAGGGGATTGAGACATCCCCGATCTTAATTTCACCTTCGTGCGTAATTCTTGGCAGTTTGGCTAATTCAGCCTTAGCACGAACGGCCTTCATGGAAATGTCACGCCTTTGTTCTGGCGACAATTTGTCAGCTCTCGCTTTGCCGCCCTTGGCGCGCCCTTTTACGTCTTCGCTCATAATAATCTCCTTGCAATGGTGTATCAATGCAAGATAATACTTGCAATTAAATAAAAAGCAAGTAGAATGTTCATCATGAACTGAATGCTTGAGGGGTAGTCATGAATAAGTTGAATCTTCAGAAGCGCGCACAGATCATCGGACTACTGGTCGAAGGCAACAGCATGCGCGCTGTTACTCGGCTGGTCGGCTGCTCCATCAACACCGTTACCAAGCTGCTCGAAGACGTAGGCGCTACCTGTGCAGAGTTCCAAGACGGCGCAATCCGCAACATCAACAGCAAGCGCGTTCAGTGCGATGAAATCTGGTCGTTCTGCTACTCCAAGGAAAAGAACGTCGCGCCGGAAGACAAAGGCATCCTGGGCCATGGTGACGCCTATACATGGACCGCGATTGACGCAGACACCAAGCTGGCGCTTTCGTGGCTTGTGGGCCGTCGTGACGGCGAATGCGCCGAAGCATTCATAGGGGATCTGGCCTCGCGTCTAACAGATCGTATTCAACTAACGACTGACGGTTGGGGGCCGTATGTTCCCGCAATTGAGAAGGTTTTTGCTGGCGCGATTGACTACGCGATGCTGGTCAAGATTTACGAAGGCGAAGGCCAGCAAGACCAGCGCCGCTATAGCCCTGCCGGTTTCGTGAAGGCAGAAAAACGCCGGATCAATGGCAATCCAGACGTTAAGGAGGTCTCAACCAGCTACGTAGAGCGCCAGAACCTGACGATGCGCATGAGCATGCGCCGATTCACCCGCCTGACCAATGGGTTCAGCAAGAAGATCGAGAACCTGGGTCATGCCGTAGCCCTGCATTTCATGTTCTACAACTTCGGGCGCATTCACAAGACGCTGCGTGTAACGCCGGCAATGGAAGCCGGGATCAGCGACCACGTTTGGAGCCTCGAAGAGATTGCTGCTCTTGTGCAGGATGAAGCGCCAACCAAGCGCGGGCCATACAAAAAGCGTGAAAGGTTGAGCGCTACGGTGCCGGCGCAATTGGGCCAACCTGCTGCTGAGCAGCACCATTAATCTGCTCAGCTAAGAGAGTAGAAAGAAGTGAATGAAGTTCGGTTAGGTCAACATTCCCTTTTTGGAGGGATTGATCAGCAGCTTGAAGCGCTTTTACGTAGGCATCGCGTTCTCGACGTATCAATTCCGGAAGAATGGTGTTCCCTGGGAGCCATCCGCCAAGCCTAATGCAAAGGACAAAGTAGCAGGCAGCTCTTGCGGTGCGGCCATTCCCGTTAATAAATGGATGAATAAAATTCAGGCGCCACAGGACCATTGCCGTCAACGTAACAGGATCGAGGCTCTCAAAATTGCGATTGATTACGTTTACAAAATCCTCCATTAGCGCATCAACACGATAATGATCCGGAGGGGTATGCGTCCCTACGCTAACAGCGCACGGCCGATATTCACCAGCGTTTGTGTGCAAGCACGTAATAGCTTGGAAGTTAAGAGCCTTGATAATATGTTCAGACAAAAACGGCCGCCCTATGGCGACCGCTGCTTGAACAATTGATCTTAGGAAATCGTATTGACGATTCCCGTTTGAAACTTCCAGGTCTTGATATACAGGGTGACTCTCAGCTCCAGTCAATTCAAATAGAATCACCCTCTCACGCCCTTATGCGACTTCTAAGCCGTCTTGCTCAACTAGCAACTTACGAACCTGATCGCGCGTCACGCTACTTTTGGAACTAAGCGATCCATATACAAAAGATACGCGCTGTTCCTGAATATCCTTTGCCGTTGTCTTACGTGCAAGAGACTTTTGCAGCGCATCCAATAGCTCAGGCTTTGTTTTCAAATTTAAGGCTTCGTTGCCCATGGTCCTCTCCTAATATTTGTCGATTACGACGAACCTAAGCAGCGCTTCACAACTAACTGCTATCACAAACGAAACAGCCCGTCAACAAATGTTTGACAGGCGAAATTGAACTTTACTGGCACTGGTAGAGATGTCAACGGCTAATTGCACGTTGTTCTTTATGCTGCCACCGTATATTTATTGACCTCTGTTCATCAGTTAGGTTCATCCTCCTTCAATAAATTGAGTGCTTTCAGCCCCATTGAGCAAATGGGTTCGTTGAATATTTCAAACTGAGACACTACCCGGATGACTTACTCGTTGACGGTACTGCGAAAGTTGGAGATAATCACGGGTTCAGCTGGAGGGGTTCCCGAGCGGTCAAAGGGATCAGA
>CAZGQB010000056.1:0-9923 GCA_964527055.1 uncultured Sulfuritalea sp. | reverse complement strand
AGACCCTGAACCAGATGCTGGTGGAAATGGATGGCTTCGAGCCTTCCGTGGGCGTCATCGTGATCGCCGCCACCAACCGTCCCGACGTGCTCGACCCGGCGCTGCTGCGCCCGGGCCGTTTCGACCGCCAGGTGGTGGTGCCGCTGCCCGACATCCGCGGCCGCGAACAGATCCTCAAGGTGCACATGCGCAAGGTGCCGGTGGCGCCGGACATCGACGCCTCGATCCTGGCGCGCGGCTGCCCCGGATTCTCCGGCGCCGACCTGGCCAATCTGGTCAATGAGGCCGCGCTGTTCGCCGCGCGCGGCAACAAGCGCCTGGTGGACATGGAGGACTTCGAGCGGGCCAAGGACAAGATCATGATGGGCGCCGAGCGCCGCTCGATGGTCATGCCCGAAGAGGAGCGCCGCAACACGGCCTATCACGAATCCGGCCACGCCGTCGTCGCCAAACTGCTGCCGAAGACCGATCCGGTGCACAAGGTGACCGTGATCCCGCGCGGCCGCGCGCTCGGCCTGACCATGCAATTGCCCGACCAGGAACGCTACAGCCAGGATCGCGAGCGCCTGCTGTGCACCATCTGCGTCCTCTTTGGCGGCCGCATTGCCGAGGAACTGTTCATGCAGCAGATGACCACCGGCGCCTCCAACGATTTCCAGCGCGCCACCGACCTGGCGCGGCGCATGGTGACGCAGTGGGGCATGTCCGACACCCTCGGGCCGATGGTGTATGGCGAGGAGGAAGGCGAAATCTTTCTCGGCCGCTCCGTCACCACGCACAAGAACATGTCGGAAGCCACCATGCAGAAGGTGGATGTCGAGATCCGCCGCGTGATCGACGAGCAGTACGCTCGCGCGCGCAAGCTGCTGGAAGACAACCGCGACAAGGTCGAGGCCATGACGGCTGCCCTGCTCGAACTCGAGACCATCGACGCCGACCAGATCAACGACATCATGGCCGGCCTGCCCCCGCGTCCGCCCAAGCCCTCCAGCGCTCCCCCGGCGCCGAGGGGCGACAGTGCCCCGGGCCCCGAACCGACCGCGCCGGCCCCTGCCTGACGGCTTCCATTACGACACCGAGCCGCCGGCGATCCGGCGTTTCGCATTTGCCCATGACACAGCATTTTCATTGCGGCCGCTTCGTGCTCAACGCCGGACGCCCGCTGATCATGGGCATCGTCAACCTTACCGACGATTCGTTCTCCGGCGATGGCTTGCGCGGCGATAGCGAAGCGGCCGTCGCGCACTCGCGGCAGCTGATCGAGGAGGGTGCGCACATCCTCGACCTCGGCGCGGAGTCCTCGCGACCGGGCGCGGCGCCGGTATCGGCGCAGCAGGAAATCGATCGCCTGCTGCCGGTGATCGAAGCCTTGCGCGACTGCGGCACGCCGCTTTCGATCGACACCGTCAAACCCGAAGTGATGCGCCTCGGGCTCAACGCCGGTGCCGACATGATCAACGACATCAACGCGCTGCGTGCCCCCGGTGCGCTGGAGGTAGTCGCCGCCAGCAAGGCCGGCGTATGCCTGATGCACATGCAGGGCGATCCGCGCACCATGCAGGATGCCCCCCACTATGCGGATATCGTTAGCGAAGTGGCGGAATACCTTGCCGAGCGCGTGGCGGCGGCGGAGGCGGCGGGAATCGCCCTCAACCGCATCGCGGTCGACCCGGGTTTCGGCTTCGGCAAGTCGCTGGAGCACAACATCCAGCTGCTGCGCCGCCTCGACGAGCTGGTGGTTCCCGGCCTGCCGCTGCTGGTGGGCATGTCGCGCAAGTCGATGCTGGGCCTGATTACCGGCCGTGCCGCGCCGGAGCGGGTTCATGGCGGCATCGCGGCTCACGTGCTGGCGGTCGAACGCGGCGCGCGCATCGTCCGCGTGCATGACGTCGCGGCGACGCGCGATGCCTTGGCCGTCCTGCAGGCTGTGGAGGATTACTGAATGGGACGCAAGTATTTCGGCACCGACGGTGTCCGCGGCCGTGTCGGGCAGATGCCCATCATGCCGGAGTTCATCATGCGCCTGGGCCATGCCGCTGGCGCGACGCTGGTGGCGCACGAAGGCCTGCGCGCCGGCGATCGGCCGGCGGTGCTGATCGGCAAGGACACGCGGATTTCCGGCTATATGCTCGAGGCATCGCTGGAGGCCGGATTTGCCGCGGCGGGCGTCGATGTCATGCTGTGCGGACCGATGCCCACCCCCGCCGTGGCCTACCTCACGCGCGCCCTGCGCCTGCAGGCGGGCGTGGTGATTTCCGCCTCGCACAACCCCTACGACGACAACGGCATCAAGTTCTTTTCGGCCCAGGGGACCAAGTTGCCCGATGCCGTCGAACTGGAGATCGAGGCGCGGCTGGAGCAGCCGCTGGCCTGCATGGAATCGGCCAAACTGGGCAAGGCGCGCCGCGTCGACGATGCCGCCGGCCGCTACATCGAATTCTGCAAGAGCACCTTCCCCAATGACCTCGACCTGCGCGGACTCAAAATCGTCGTAGACAGCGCCCACGGTGCGGCCTATCACGTCGCCCCCAATGTCTTTCATGAACTCGGCGCCGAGACAGTCGGCGTCGGCGACACGCCGAATGGCCTCAACATCAACCTCGAGGTGGGGGCCACCGCGCCCGCCGCACTGCGCCGCGCCGTGCTTGAGCACCGCGCCGACTGCGGTATCGCGCTCGACGGCGACGGCGACCGTCTGGTCATGGCCGACGCGGCCGGCACCCTCTATGACGGCGATCAACTGCTCTACGTGATCGCCCGTCACCGCGCCCGCAGCCAGGCGGTTCCCGGTGTCGCCGGCACGCTGATGAGCAACCTCGGTTTCGAGCATGCGCTGGGACGGCTCGGCATCGCGCTCGGCCGCGCCAGGGTGGGCGACCGCTACGTGCTGGAAATGATGCGGGACAAGGGCTGGCAGCTCGGCGGCGAGAATTCCGGGCACATCATCTGCCTCGATCGCCACACCACCGGCGACGGCATCATCGCCGCGCTGCAGGTGCTGGCCGCGCTGCGCACCTCGAACGAGACACTGGCCCGGGCCTGCTCGGACATGTCGCTGTATCCGCAGAAACTGATCAACGTGAAGATGCCGGCCGGCTTTGACTGGGTCGCGGATGCCGGCATCAAGGTGGCGGTGCAGGCGGCCGAGGCCGCGCTCGATGGCAAGGGGCGTGTCCTGCTGCGACCATCGGGCACCGAGCCTTTGCTGAGGGTGATGGTCGAAGGTGAAGACGCTGCGCTGGTTGCGGCGCAAGCCGAGGCCATCGCCGGGGCGGTACGGACAGCGTTCGATGCCTGAGTAGTTGCCGGTTGCGCGCCGTCTAACCGGTTTGGTCGAGGAGCCGCCCTCCTGTCATTTCCGGTCCCGGTCGACGCACGGCCGGCGCTAATCCGCCGCCGGAGCCTTGCCGACGAACCAGTAGCAGGGAGCCCTCAGTCCCGGCAGGCCGGGCACCGCCACATGGCGTTCGGCAAAGACATGTTCCGGGCAGCGGTAGCGCAAATCCGCAAGATGATTGGCCGACAGGCGCAGGCCGGCGCGCCCGAACCACGCGCGCCAGAAGTACTTGATCGGTCGCGGGTCGTGACACGGCAGATGGAAATCGAGCACCCCGATGCGGCCGCCGGGCTTGAGCATGGCCATGGCGGTGTCGAGGGACTGCCGCCAGTCCGGCGCCATGCTCATGAACTGGCACAGGATCACGCGGTCGGCGCTGGCGGGCGCCGGCATGCAGCCGTCGGGAATGCAAACCGGTTTGAAATCGTCGCCTCCCGTGTAGCCGACCATCACTGCCCCGGCCGGCAGGCCGATCCGGTCCAGCATTTCGTCCAGATGCGGACGCAGGGAGCGGCGCAGCCCCGCCTGGCGCCCGGCCAGCAACCCGGCCGCGCGTGGCGCGGGCGCGAACGGCAGGGGAAACTTGGCGGAAAGGTCAAAGGCTTCCATGGATGGCACGATCAAAGTGACGGTGGAAATCGTGGCGACCAGCTTAGTTCCGCCGCGTTACGGCTGAATGAACCGCTGATGACAGACCGATGACTCATCCGATCACCGAGCGACAGAGATCGTGGATCGCCCGGGCGGCGACGAAGTCCCGATCGGCGTGGGGGTTGTATTCGACGACCTCCAGCGCGCGCTGGCGATATTTGCCATGCATTGGACGGAGCGCCGCCGAATCACCATTTCTCGCCAAATCGAGTCCGGCTTTGGCTTGCCGGCTGGAAATCAGGGACACTGCACTGCGCGCAGCACGGTCTGGGTTTCATCGCGGCGTACGCGGTTGGTGAACCACCAGACCGCGCCTTTCTTGATCGTCCAGTCCGCCTCGGTGCCGGCCAGCAGAAGCGAGGCAAGGCGGCCGAGCGCCGGCTGGTGGCTGACGAGGATCACCGCGCCGGGGCGGTCGGGCCAGCCGGCGGCGCTCAGCAAGTCGGCGGTACCGGCGCCGATACCGAGTTTGCTCTTGACCTCTACCGGCAGGCGGAGGGCTTTCGCGGTTTGCACGGCCCGCCTGGCCGGACTGGAGAGCACCACGACTTTTCTCAATGGCTGGCTGCGCAGCCATTCGGCGACCTGCTCGGCCTGGCGCAGGCCCTGGGTGGTAAGTTCCCGGTCGGCATCGGCGGTCGTACCGGCCGCATCCTTCGCGTCGGCATGGCGCCACAGTATCAAATCCACAGTATTGTCCGCTTGAGTGAGGCCGACACCATAGTATGTTTCCGTGACAATGGCATTACAGCCAGGATGTCCGCTACACATCGAAACAGGGATGAGAGCGGAAAATAGTCGGCACCGGCTACACGGTCCCCGCAGTACTGGATGGCCATGCGCCACGAACTTGTAACTGGCGTCGCTCAACGAACAATGCGTTCCCCGGGATCCGCTTGGCTTCCTTCTTCGCTTCGCCGAGAGCCGCAGATACATCGTGATGGCTTATCGTCGTGTCCGGCTTGACGATCACGCAGCCGATCGACAGCGCGGGCAGTGGATGAAAGATCACGTTGCCGCGCCGGTCTTCGCCGCGATAGCCCCCGGCGCTGAGGTACTCCCGGCCGAGATGCTGGCCGAGGTTGTTGTCGAACCCGCCCATCACCCGCCTCAGGCGCGACTCCCAGTCCGCGCTTTGCATCAGGACGACGAAGTCGTCGCCACCGATATGGCCGACAAAGTCCTCATGGTCGGCGGCGGCATCGACCAGCATGCGACCGAGCGACTGGATCAACTGGTCGCCGCGCAGGTAGCCGAACGCATCGTTGAACGGCTTGAAATGATCGATATCGCAACAGGCGGCGACAAACTCTCCGCCGGCAGCGAGCAGTTCCTCGAGGTGTTCGTTGATCGGCACGTTTCCCGGCAGTTGTGTCAGGGGATTGGCGTAGCGCGCGGCCTGGACCTGCAGGGTGGTGATCACGCCCATGAGTTCGCGCAGGTAGCCGACCCCGCGGTAGAGGCCATTGCGCGTGACGATGAAGCATTCGCCGATCTGGTTGGCACGCAGGGCGCCGATGGTGCGCGCTACTCCCTGGACACCCAGGTCCTCTTCGAACAATTGCGGCGGATCCATGACCGTCGTGCAGGAGCGGCGTCCGTAGATCTCGCGTCGATACGGTCGTGCAAAGCGGTCGATCAGCGCATTGCGGGTGATGATGCCGAGCGGCAGTCCGTCGGCCACCACCGGCGCCACGGTCAACAGCGGATCGGCTTCGAAGCAGCGATATACCGAGTCATTGTCGCAATCCGGGCCGATGGCTTGCAGTTCATGCGCGAGTTGTCCGATGCGCGGCGAACGGTCCTTCCGCTGCGGCGGCGGCAGGACGAGAATCGAATTCCCGGTCGTAACGGTTGGCACGGCCGCGGTAGCTGCAGCGATCTCCCGGTGCGGCCGGGCGATGCCGAAGCCCTGGATGAAATTGATTCCCAGGCGCCGCAACACGGACAGCTGCTGCCGGGTTTCCACACCCTCGGCGATCAGCGCGCTGCCGCAGACCTCGGCGATCTCGTGCATGGCTTGCACGAAGTGCAGCTTGAGCGGGTCGCTATCGATCTCCGACACGAAGTGGCGGTCAATCTTGACGAACTCCGGACGGACATCCGACCACATGCGCAGGTTGGAGAACCCTTCGCCCATGTCATCCATGGCGATCTGGATTCCGAGGCGGCGGACGTCGCGCAGCAGGTCCTGCAGGTCGGAATACTCCGTGACGGATTCGTTCTCGGTGATCTCGACGACGATGCGCGAGGGCGAGATCCCGAGTCGCATCAGATCGCGCTGGATGTCGGGCAGGCGTCCCCGGCTGGAATGCAGGCAGCCGATGCTCATGTTGATGAACAGCCGCAGCGCCGATCGCTGTACCGCAAACTGGGCGATCGCGGCCTCCACCGCCATCCATTCCAGTTCGTAGGTCCTGCCTTCCGCAAAGGCGGCGGCGAAGAGGGCATCCGGCAGGTGCAGGCTGTCGTGTTCGGGGCCCCGGATCAATGCCTCGCAGGCGAAGTGGCGGCCCTGGGCGAGGTCGAAGATGGGCTGGAATACCGGATGCAGGGCGCGCCTTTCCATCAGGCGCTGCAGGCCGCTTGATTGCGGAACGGCGGATGCGGCCGCCGCGAACCTGGACGGCGCATCCATGTTTCAGTCGGCCTCGCCTTTCACTCCGCCGCTGACGAGGCTGGCCCTGGCGCCGGCGCGCAGCGAACGCCGCCGACGGTCGACGATCTCGCCGAAGCCGGGTGCCGTCCGCGGCTTGCTTGCAAGTTCATCGTCAAAATCGCGCCGGCTGCGGTTCTGGCGCAAAGACTGCTCGGAAGGATGCTTGCGGCGGCAGGTGAAGCAATGCTTGATCCGGTCCATGGGCAGGGCAGATCGAGGCGACAGGGGTCTGCCTCGCGTTCAGTCGAATCGGGCATTGCGGGGCTGGCTCGAGCGCGAGCGAAACAGTGCGAGCACTTCAATGACGCCCCAGATCAGGGTGCTGAACAGCACCGGCAGGGAAGGAGTGTGAAGGTGACGCGACATCATGGTGTGGATATATCCCAGTATTCGGGCAGTGGGAGCACGGGTTTGGCGCTCAGAAATCGTCCAGCAGCCAGATTGCCAGCCATTCCTCATCGAACAGGCGGTCGATGTCGCTGAATAGACGGTCGATCAGAAATTTCAAGATGGATTCCCTTCCGGTAGGGATGGCTGAACGCAAACGATAGACGGCCGATGTTGCAGGCGTTTGTCAGCTTGATGACAAATTCGCGGCAGCCGGCCCGATGCGGGCGGGGCGGGGAAATTTCCGGCATCGCATGCGCTATCCTTGCATCGGCACGCAGTCGGTGTGCGTCAGGATCATCGCGATGGAACACACGGGTATCGACGAACTCGACGAACTGGAGCAGATAGCCGCAGCCGGCGGCAGCGGCCTTGAAGCGCGGATCCTGTGCCGCATCGAGTGCGGCACGCGGCAGTTGCCGGTCCATGCCTTCTGCCTCGGCAATCGCGATCCCGACGCGCCGGCGATCGGAATTTTCGGCGGTGTGCACGGACTGGAACGGATCGGGGCCCAGGTGGCCATCACCTTTCTGCAAAGCATCCTCAGCCGGTTGCGCTGGGATACCACGCTGCAAAGCCAGCTGGAACGACTGCGCCTGGTTTTCGTTCCGGTGGTCAATCCCGGCGGAATGTGGCGGCGCACGCGCGCCAATCCGAACGGCGTCGACCTGATGCGCAATGCGCCGCTGGATGCGGTGGGGAAGCCGCCATTTTTGATCGGCGGCCATCGCCTCGGGCCGCACCTGCCCTGGTACCGCGGGTCCGCTGCGGCCGCGCCGGAGGTCGAGAGTGCGGCCGTGTGCCGGCTGGTCGAGGAGGAGTTGCTCAGCCACCGCTTCAGCATCGCGGTCGATTGCCATTCGGGCTTCGGCGTCAGCGACCGGATCTGGTTTCCCTATGCGCATACCGTGCAGCCGATCCCCCACCTGGCGGAAATGCATGCGCTTCTGGAAATCCTCGACCAGACCCACAGCCACCATCGCTATGTGTTCGAACCCCAGAGCCGGCAGTATCTGGCGCATGGCGACCTTTGGGACCACCTGTATTTGCACTCGCTGCGGCAGGGAGAGCGCATGTTCCTGCCGCTGACGCTGGAAATGGGTTCCTGGCTATGGGTCAAGAAGAACCCGCGGCAGTTGTTCTCGCGGCACGGGATTTTCAATCCCCTGATCGAACACCGCCGGCAGCGGGTGTTGCGCCGCCATCTGGCCTGGCTCGATTTCATGACGCGCGCCGCGAGCGGGTATGCACTTTGGCTTCCCGCCGGCGGGGCCCGCGAACAGCACCGGTTGCGGGCCATGGGGCGCTGGTACGGCGCGGCTGCGCGATGAGCTCCGGGCCGCGCGAATGGGTACTGCTGCGCGGGTTGACCCGGGAATCCCGCCATTGGGGCAGCTTTCCGTCGCACCTGGGCACGATGCTGGACGCGGCGCGGGTTACCTGCCTCGACCTGCCGGGCAACGGCCGCTTGAACGGCATGGCCAGTCCCGCAAGCGTCGAAGCGGTGGCGGACTGGTGCCACGCCGAACTCGCGCAGCGTGGCACGGCACGTCCCTGCGGCGTGGTGGCGATGTCGCTTGGCGCCATGGTGGCCGTCGCCTGGGCGCAACGCCATCCGGGCGATCTCGCGGCAGCGGTGCTGATCAATACCAGCCTGCGCCCGTTCAGTCCGTTTTACCGGCGCCTGCGTCCGGCAAATTACGCGCGCCTGCTGGGTTTGCTGAGCCGCCCGGCCGATGTCGAAAGGACGGAGATGGAGATCCTGCGATTGACCGCGTGCCGCGTGGCGGATCCCGGCGCGGTGCTTTCGCAATGGCTGCAATGGCGGGCCGACAATCCCGTATCGCGGCGCAACGCATTGCGCCAGTTGTTGGCGGCGATGCGCTACCGGGCGCCGATGCGGCGGCCGCTCGACCGCATCCTGCTGCTGGCCGGGGGCGCGGACCGGCTGGTGGATCCGCGCTGCTCGGACGACGTCGCGCGTGCCTGGACGGTGCCGCTGTGCGTGCATCCCGAGGGCGGGCATGACCTGCCCCTCGACGACGCGGCCTGGGTAGCGCAGCGCATCCGGCTCTGGACCGGTTCGGCAGAGCCGGGTCATGGCGCGAGCCTGTTTAACGCAGACGCAACGAAAACGTAACATGAGGTGCAGATAATCAGGCGTGCCCAAATCCCACACACCGGAGTTCGCCATGCGCATCGTTCCCGTTCTCGCTTCCGTTCTGCTTCTTGCCGCCTGCGCCAGCCAGGATACCGCACCCGAAAAGGCTGCCGCCGCACCGGCCGCCAAGCCCGGTCCGCAATGCTACTCCGGCGACCACGGCCGCTTTTTCAACGTCGAGGAGAAGGCGACAATTGCCGGGGTTGCCGTGACCTGCAAGGCGACAGCGGACGGCAAGGCCGGTCAGTGGATGGGCGGCAAGCACTGATGTTGGCCTCGGGGTCGGAGTCCCTGCAGGCTGCCGACTGCCCTGCCGATTCACCTTGCGTGCAGGGTCGCCGGCATGAATCGTGACCAGCATCTGCAGAAGCAGAACTGGCGCCTGCCACCGGCAAGCCAGCCGGAAAGCTCCGCCAAGGCGGCTTCAGGCGACGGCCGCGTGGCGAAACCGCTGCCGAATGACGAGGCCGCGGCAGGTCCTTCGTCGCCTGCGCAGCGGCAGGCCCTTGCGAGTCCCGATATGGGCCAAACGGCTCCGGTGAGGGTTTTGCGCGGCGGCGACTAGACCAGCCGCGGCAGATCGATGTCGCGGATCCGCTTCAGCTTGTCGGGAATGTCGTCGAGCAGGGCGGCGTGACGCGGCCCGTGCCAGCCGCCGATCAGCGTCACGGCTTCGCGCAGGTGCGGGTCGCGGCCGGCGCAGACCATCAGCAGGGTGCCGGCGCTGG
>CAZGQB010000055.1:0-9955 GCA_964527055.1 uncultured Sulfuritalea sp. | reverse complement strand
CACGCCGCGCCACACGCCGCAACAAATGGCAGCCGCCAGGGTCGAAATTTCGACGGTCATGACTCCGGCAGAACCGGGGACCGCATCCGAAAAAGACGGCGCCGGCGACACGGCGATTCCCGAGCGTCCGGCCGCCCTGATCGACCTCGTCACGCCCGGCGCGGCAACGGAATATCGCCTCGGCTACGGCAACTTCTATGTCATCACTCGCTACAACCGCAGCAGCTTCTACGCGGCGGCCGTCATGGACCTGGCCGCTGTGCTGCGCGCCTCAAAGTAGCGCGTCGGGCGTCAGGCCGTCGCGCGCGATTCGCTTGCGCAGCGTGGTCAACGCCTCGACCTGTATCTGCCTGACCCGTTCGCGGGTCAGGCCGAGATCGCTCGCGATATCCTCCAGCGTAGCGGGATCCCTGCCGCCGAGGCCATAGCGGCGTTCGACCACCAGGCGCTGCCGGTCGGTCAGCTGCGACACCCACTCGGCGACCAGCGCTTCGGCCTCTTCGTGTTCGAGATGGGTGGCGGGGTCTTCGGCCGCATCATCGGCGATCGCATCGGACATGGACAATTCGGGATCGATGTCGAGCGGGGAATCGAGCGAGGCGGCGCGCTCGTTCAGTACCAGAAGCTGGCGGATCTCGCCCACCGGACGATCGAGCAGCCGCGCCACATCCTCGAGCGCATTGCCCGGCAAATCCTCGGCGGCGTCACGCACACGATCGAGCCGGCGCATGGCGCGCAGAACGATGTTGAGTTCCTTGATCAGGTAGACCGGCAGGCGCACCGTGCGCGACTGGTTCATGATGGCGCGTTCGACATTCTGCCGAATCCACCATGTGGCATAGGTCGAGAAACGGAAACCGCGCTCGGGATCGAACTTCTCAAGGGCGTGGATCAGGCCCAGGTTGCCCTCCTCGATCAGATCGTCGAGCGGCAGTCCGCGATGCAGGTAATGCCGCGCGATGCTCACCACCAGGCGCAGGTTGGCCTCGATCATGCGCTGGCGGGCAGGGAAATCTCCGGCATGGGCGGCACGCGCCAGCTTGATTTCCTCGGCCGCCGTCAACAACGGCGTGGCGCCGATCTCGTGCAGGTAAACCTGGGTGATGTCCTCGACGAAGCCCGAATCATGCGAATCCGGTATCGCCTCGGCCGCACCGCCCTCGGGCAGGATGGCATCGCCTGACATCGGGGCTGGCTGCTAGCGGGCGGGAAGGAATTTCTGGGGATCGGCCGGCTTTCCCTGGCGGCGGATCTCGAAATGCAGGCGCGGGCTTTCGGCATCGGTGCTGCCCATCTCGGCGATCTTCTGCCCCTTCTTCACCGGATCCTTCTCCTTTACCAGCAGTTTGCTGTTGTGGGCATACACGGATAGAAAGGTCGCATTGTGGCGCAGCACGATCAGGTTGCCATAGCCCCGGAGGCCGGCGCCGGCATAGGAGACTACGCCATCCGCCGCCGCCAGCACCGGATCTCCGGTCTTGCCGGCGATATCCAAACCCTTGCCGCCACCCTCCGCGTAGGGGGCGATCAATTTGCCGTTGGCGGGCCACATCCAGTCGACATCGTCGCCGGACAGGGCTGGCTTTTCGGGAGCCTTGGGCTCCGGAGTTTTTGGCTCGGGTACCTTGATCTCCGCCGGCTTGGCCTCGGGCCGGATTTCAACGGGCTTTGCCGTTACATCCCCCTGGCGTGCGTTTGCCAGGGCTTCGTCCGACCAAGCCACTTTGCCGCCCTTCGGTTCGCGCTTGAGAACCTCGGTATTGGTGCTGGCGGCACTGGCAGGACCGAGCGGGGCGGAAGTGGTGGGCGCTACCTGCTTTATCTCGACCGGAGTGCCAGTGATCACCGGCTTCGCCACAGCGACGGCGCCGCCGTCCGGCGGCGTGATGCGCAGCTGCTGGCCGACCCGGATCAGGTTGAGATTTTCGAGGTTGTTCCACGTTGCCAAATCCTTGTAATCCAGGCCGTAGTCAAGCGCGATGCCATAGAGCGTCTCGCCTTTCTTGACGACGTGGTATCCGCTACCGATATCGGGGGCAACAAGTGCGGCCGGCACCGCCAGCCTGGGTTTTTCCGCGACCGGCGCGCTACTGCGGTCCACCACCGGCGCAGGCGTGTGGCTGGCACAACCGGCGACCAGCAGGACCAGCAAGGCCAAAAAAAGGCGCGTAGCCTTCATTCCACCCCCGGCAACAGCGGCACGAAGCGCACCGCATCGAAGCGGGTTTCGACAAAGCCCTTGTCGGTCCGCTCGACCAGGCTGATCACCTGATCCGCGGTTCCCAGCGGCATGGCGAGCCGTCCGCCGGGCGCCAACTGCGCCAGCAGTGTTTGCGGCACGGCGGCGGCGGCGGCGGCGAGGATGATGGTATCGAAAGGTGCCGCTTCAGGCAGTCCGAGGTTGCCATCGGCGTGCTTGAGGCGAATGTGCGACAACCTGATCTGCTTCAGGTTTTCCCGCGCCCGCGCCAGCAGGGGCGCGATCCGTTCGACGGCAAACACCTGCTTCGACAGGACGCCGAGGATCGCCGCCTGGTAGCCGCAGCCGGCGCCGATTTCCAGCGTCTTGCCCAGTTCGCGGCCGGCGATCAGTATCTCGATCATGCGCGCCACCACGAAAGGCTGCGAGATCGTCTGGCCGAAACCCAGCGGCAGCGCCGTGTCGTCGTAGGCGCGATTCGCGAGTGCCGGCTCGATGAACGCATGCCGCGGCACCAGGCCCATGGCATGCAGCACCCGGCTGTCGCCGATGCCCAGGGAGCGCAGGCGTTCGACCATGCGCGCACGCGTGCGCTGCGAGGTCATGCCGATGCCGGCAAGAGTTGCGGAATTCATGCTGCCGCCGGGCCGCCCCAAGGCAGCAAGCGCCCCCCTCGGGGGGGCAGCGAGCGGGGTTTGCGAGCGTGGGGGGTCATCATCGCGCCGGGCCGAGCCAGTCGCGCACGGCGGCCAGTTGCGCGCCATGGGTAAGGTCGATCTGCAGCGGGGTCACCGACACCCAGCCGTGCTCGACGGCGTAAAAATCCGTGCCTTCGCCGGCATCGGCCGCCGGACCGGCAGCGCCGATCCAGAACAGCGTCTCGCCACGCGGGCTGACCGATTTGACCGCCGGCTCCGCCTTGTGGCGCCGTCCCAGGCGCGTGACCTGGATGCCGCGCAACTCCTCGTAGGGCACATCCGGCACGTTGACATTCAATAGCACCGGCTCGGCAAACGGCGTCCGGCTGAAGCGCTGCACCAGTTCCTGCGCGACGCGTCCGGCAGTGGCGAAATGCCGCCCCTCGAAACTGCCCAGCGAAATCGCGATCGACGGCACGCCCAGCAGATAGCCTTCCGTGGCGGCCGCCACGGTGCCCGAGTAAATCGTGTCGTCGCCCATGTTGGCGCCGAGATTGATGCCCGACACCACCATGTCGGGCTGATGCTCGAGCACGCCGGTAACCGCCAGATGGACGCAGTCGGTCGGCGTGCCGTTGACATACATGTAGCCGTTGGCCGCATGACGCAGGTTGAGCGGGCGATCAAGGGTCAGGGAGTTGCTCGCGCCGCTGCGGTTTCGTTCCGGCGCCACCACCGTGATCTCGCCCTCGCCGGCCAGGCTGGTAGCCAGCTGGACGAGCCCCGGCGCGAGATAGCCGTCGTCATTGCTGAGCAGGATGCGCATGGGGGTCAGGGCCGGGAAGGTCTAAAAAACAGCTGCCATTTTAGCCCATGGCGGCGGCGGATCGATGGCCGGAACAGAACAGAACTATGCCGCCATCCCGCTTTGCGCCGCGCACAGCCGCGGACGGATTTCGCGGCGGCAGCGAAATCCGCCGGCGGAGTAGCATGGCAGCCCATGGAAATCACCTTGCACGGCTCCGCCAACGAGATCGCCGAAAACGACTGGGCCCGGCTCGACCACGGCGACGATCCTTTCGCCAGCCGCGCCTTCCTCGGTACCGCGGAAAAAGTCGGCGCCAGCGGCACGGGACTGGGCTGGCAGGCCCGGCATCTCGCCCTGCGTGAAAGCAACAGGCTATCGGGCTTGCTGCCGCTCTACCTGCGCAGCCATTCCTTCGGCGATTTTTCCCGGGACTGGAACTGGGCCTCGGCCTGGCAACGCGCCGGACTCGACTACTATCCCAAACTGGTCAGCGGCATCCCCTATACGCCCTCACCGGGGCCGCGCCTGCTGGTGCGAAGCGGCATCCAACGGGAAACCGTGGCGACGGCCCTGCTCGAGGCCGCACTTGAAGTCGCCCGCCAGTCCGGCGCATCCTCCTGGCAATGCCTGTTCGTCAAAGAAGCCGACCGCGCCCTGCTGGCGGCCGCCGGCCTGCTGATGCGGCGCGGCGTGCAGTTCCACTGGTTCAATCGGGGCTACCGCGACTTTGACGACTTTCTCGCCGCGTTCACCGCCGACAAGCGCAAAAAACTCAAGCGCGAACGACGCGCCGTTGCGGAATCCGGCCTGCGGCTGGAAACCCGCCATGGCGACGAGATTGGCGCGGATCTCTGGCGGGACATCCACGGCCAGTATCGCGACACCTTTGCCCGCTACGGCAACCACCCGGCCTTCCCCGTCGAGTTCTTTGTCGAAGTGGGTACCCTGCTGGCACGGCGGATGGTCGTGTTCGTCGCCTTCATGGCTGAAACCCCGGTCGCCTCGGCCATCTGCTACCGCGATGGACAAACGCTGTATGGCCGCCACTGGGGCACATCGGTCGACATGCCGGGCCTGCACTTCGAGCTTTGCTACTATCAGGGGATCGAGTACTGCATCCGCAACGGCCTGAGAGCCTTCGAGCCCGGCGCCCAGGGGGAACATAAGCTGGCCCGCGGCTTCGAGCCGATGCCGACCTGGTCGGCCTTCTGGATCGCCCATGCGGGCATGCGCCGCGCCGTGGCCGACTTCATCACCCGGGAAGATTCGGCGATGCAGGACTACGAGGCGGAAACCGCGGCCCACCTGCCCTTCAAGCGGTCGGTTTGATCCAGCCGGCAGCGATTCTGACCGGCCTAGCGGTTTCCCGACGCAATGGCGAACATCCGATCATTGCGCTTTCTGCGCGCCTCTTCGACCGTCAGTCCGACCAGGCTTTCCGGCGGCAGGGGCACATCCCAGTGCTGCTGGAACAAATCCATGTCTTCCCCGGTATCGAGGTGCGCTCGATAAACCTTTTCCTGCCAGGCAGGGGCGTTAGGCAGTGCAACCAGTTGGACGGACTCGATACGCATGGGATTTCCTCTTGAGGCTGGATACGGCATCATCCTGCGCTCGGGAAGGCCTGCATGTAATCCCGAAATTGACGAGGAATTCCCTTTTGTTTCGACTTCCCAAGTCGTCCGGACCGTATCCAGCCCGGTGATTGCCGCCGCACCAGCCACGGTGGCGGCGACGGCTTACTTGTCCTGACGAAGTTCGTTCAGGCGCCGGGCGTGGCTCCTGGCTTCCGCCGTATTCATTGCCGAGACCTCGCGACCGAAAGCATCCCGCGCCGCGGCCGTCTTGTGCGTGGCTTGAATACTGCGAATACAGCGCCAGCGCTTGCCGGCCTTGGTTTCAATCTGGCGCATTTCATCGACGGGATGATGGCTGCCGCAGTGGTAACAATACTTGGTTTGATTCGTCATGAGTCAGATTGCCGAGCGTGATTCGTCGATAACCAGGCGAGTTGATGAGCATTTGTCCGTAAACACACACAACAAGGAAAAAGGGCTTCCAGCTTGTGACTGGAAACCCTTGGTATTACTGGTCGGGGCGGCGGGATTCGAACTCGCGACCCCTTGCACCCCATGCAAGTGCGCTACCAGGCTGCGCCACGCCCCGACGGCACGAATTATAACAAAGGAAACGGCCGCCATCGCTTTGCGGCAAGCGATTTGCGCGGTACTGAAGGCGATCAGGCGCTGTGCAGAATTTCAATGATTGCCGCGAGTTCGGCGCGCACGGACACCGGTGACCCGCCGGCCTGTGGTTCCGGCACCAGTGCCTCGGGAGCGTCGCTCAGCTTGACCGGGCCGTCCTCGAGGCGATTGCGCGCGCCGCTGATGGTGAAACCTTCCTGGTACAGCAGTTCGCGGATGCGCCGCACCAGCAGGACTTCGTGGTGCTGGTAGTAGCGCCGGTTGCCGCGCCGCTTGACGGGACGCAACTGGGTGAATTCCTGTTCCCAGTAGCGCAGGACATGCGGCTTGACGCCGCACAACTCGCTGACTTCACCGATGGTGAAGTAGCGCTTGGCCGGGATCGACGGCAGTTCGTCGCGGCTATTGCTGCTTGTCGCCACGCGGGAAAGTCTCGACCGCCGCCTTGAGCTTCTGGCTGGCGTGGAAGGTGACGACGCGGCGGGCCGTGATCGGAATCTCCTCGCCGGTCTTGGGATTGCGCCCGGGACGCTGCGGCTTCTCGCGCAACTGGAAATTGCCGAACCCGGAAAGCTTCACGCTGTCGCCTTTTTCCAGGGCGACGCGGACTTCGTCGAAAAAGGCTTCGACCATGTCCTTGGCTTCACGCTTGTTGAGGCCCACTTTTTCGAACAACAGATCGGCGAGTTCCGCCTTGGTCAATGTCATGTCAGCTCCGCCTGCATTTAGCCCCGCAAGGATGCATTGAAGTCACGGGTGGCGACAGCCAGCATTCCGGCAATCGCCTCCTCCACTTCCGCATCCTCGAGAGTACGTTGAGTATCTTGGATAACTATCCGAAAGGCAAGGCTCTTTTCGCTTTCAGCCAGCCCTTTGCCGTGATAGACGTCAAACAGCGTCACATCCCGCACGATGGCCGGGGCCGCCGCCCGCAGCCCCGCCAGCAATGGCGCCAAAGCCTGGCTTTGCGGCACCACCAAGGCCAGGTCGCGGACCACGGCCGGGAAATGCGAGACCTCGGCATAGGCAGGAAAAGGCGTCGCCAGCAAGGCCGGCAGTTCGAGTTCGAACACCACCGGCGCCGTGCCGAATTCGTACTTCTGTACCCAGCGCGGATGCAATTCGCCGACGATGCCCACGCTACCCCCATCCAGCCGGAGCTCGGCGCAACGCCCGGGGTGAAGTGCGGGATGCGCGGCCTTGACGAACTCCAGCCGGCGCGGCGCGAACAAGGCCTCGACGTCGGCCTTGACGTCATAGAAGTCGACGCGCCGTGTGGCCGCGCCCCATTGCTCCGGCTGCGCCGGGCCCGCGGCCAAGCCGCCCAGGCGCAGGGACTGGGCGAACCCGACAACCGGGCCGGCGCCGACTTCGCGCTTGAAACAGCGGCCGACCTCGAACACGCGCACGCGGTCGATCTGGCGCTTGCGGTTGGCCGCCAGCGTGCCGACCAGGCCGCCGATAAGGGTCGAACGCATCACACCCATCTGGCTGGCGATCGGATTGGCCAGAACCACCGGCTTGGCATTGGCCGCGAAGTCGGTCTCCCAGGCGACCTCGACGAAACTGTAGGTGACAACCTCGTGGTAATCGCGGTCCGCGACCTGGCGCCGCAGCGCCATCGCCGACTTTTGCGATTCGCTGGCCGGCATCATCGCCATGCGCGCCACCGGCGGCAGCGAGGGAATGTTGTCGTAGCCGTGGATGCGGGCAATTTCCTCGATCAGGTCTTCCTCGATCTCGATGTCGAAGCGGAAGCTCGGCGGCGTTACGCGGAAGCCTTCGGCGATGCGGTCCACCTGCAGGCCCAGGCTCTTCAGCATGCCCTCGATGCGTTCGTCGGGCAACGTGATGCCGAGCACGCCGGCCACGCGCGCGCTGCGCAGCGTCACCGGGCGACGTTGCGGCAGGTGCTCGGGCGCCATGGCTTCGACCACCGGGCCGGGCTGGCCGCCGCAGTTTTCCAGGATCAATTGCGTCGCGCGTTCGATGGCGCGGCGCTGCAGTTCGAAATCGACACCGCGCTCGTAGCGATGCGAGGCATCGGAAGAAAAGCCCAGCGCACGTGCCTTGCCGGCGATTGCCGCCGGCGGAAAGAAGGCGCTTTCGAGGAACAGGTCACGCGTCGAGTCCGAGATTCCGGAGTGCTCGCCGCCCATGATGCCGGCCATGGCCAGCGGCTTCACGTCATCGGCGATCAGCGCGGTATCGGCTGTCGGCGTGACGGTCTGCTCGTTCAACAGCAGCAGCTTTTCGCCGGGGGTCGGCAGGCGCACATGAACCGCCCCGGCGAGTTCGGCGTCGTCGAAGGCATGCAGCGGCTGGCCGATTTCCAGCATCACGTAATTGGTGACATCGACCAGGAAGGAGATCGAGCGGATGCCGCTGCGCTCGATGCGCCGCCTCATCCATTCCGGCGTCGGTACGTTGGCATTGACGCCGCGCACGATGCGACCGCAGTAGCGCGGGCAGGATGCCGGCGCATCGAGCTGGATCGCCCGCTGGTCGTCGATCGCGGCCGCGACCGGCTTGATCTCGTGAGCGCTCAATGGCACGCCGGTCAGGGCGGAAAGTTCGCGCGCTACGCCGAGCACGGACAGGCAATCAGCACGGTTCGGGGTGAGCTTGATGGTGATCCTGCGGTCGTCAAGGTCCAGGTGTTTGCGGATATCGCTGCCAACCACCGCATCGGCCGCCAGCGGAAGCAGGCCACCGTGGTCCTCCGACAGGCCGAGCTCGCGCGCCGAACACAGCATGCCGTGGCTCTCGATGCCGCGCACCCTGGCCTTTTTGATCTCGATGCCAGGCAGCTTCGCGCCGACCCGGGCACAGGGTACCTTCATGCCGGCGGCAACGTTAGGCGCACCACAGACGATCTGCAAGGGTGCCGCCCCGCCAACATCGACCGAGCAGAGCTGAAGCTTGTCGGCGTCGGGATGTTTCTCGACGCTCAGCACATGGGCCACGACGACGCCGGCGAACTCGGGCGCAACCGGTTCGTTTTCTTCTACCTCGAGACCAGCCATGGTCAGCAGGTGGCACAGCTCCTGATTCGAGAGCGAGGGATTGCAGAGGCTGCGCAGCCAGGATACGGAAAATTGCATGATTTACTTGAACTGCGCGAGGAAGCGCAGATCACCCTCGAAGAACAGGCGCAGATCGTTGATGCCGTAGCGCAGCATGGTCAGCCGGTCCGGCCCCATGCCGAAGGCGAAGCCGGTGTATTTTTCCGGATCGAAGCCGCCGCAGCGCAGGACATTGGGATGAACCATGCCGCAGCCGGCGATCTCCAGCCAGCGCCCTTCGAGCGCACCGCCCATGAAGGCGACGTCGATCTCGGCCGAGGGTTCGGTGAAGGGAAAGAAGGACGGACGGAAGCGCACCTTCATGTCGTCCGACTCGAAGAAGCGGCGCAGGAAATCGGCAACCACGCCCTTGAGGTCGGCAAAGCTCACCTTCTCGCCGACCCACAGGCCTTCGACCTGGTGGAACATCGGCGAGTGCGTGGCGTCGGAATCTACGCGATAGACGCGACCCGGGCAGATCACGCGCAATTCCGGCATGGTTTCGGCATTGCGATGGCGCTCGGTGTGCGCCAGCATGGCGCGGATCTGCACCGGGCTGGTATGCGTACGCAACAGCACATCGTCATGCACCTTGCCGTCTTCGCCGAGCAGGTAGAAGGTGTCGTGCATCGAACGCGCCGGGTGGTTCTCCGGCGTGTTGAGTGCGGTGAAGTTGTGCCAGTCGGTCTCGATTTCGGGGCCGTCGGCGACGTCGAAGCCGATGGAGCGGAACAGTTGCTCGATCCTGTCGAGGCTGATGGTCACCGGGTGCAGGCTGCCGCGCGGCAGGCCGCGTCCGGGCAGCGTGACATCGAGTGCCTCGGTCGCAAGCTGGGCTTCGAGCTGCGCATTCTTCAGCGCATCGCGCCGTATCGCCAGCGCCGACTCTATGCGCTCCTTGGCGATGTTGATCGCCGCGCCGGCGCTCTTGCACTCTTCCGCCGGCAGTTTGCCCAGACCCTTCAGCAGCGCGGTCAGCGAGCCCTCCTTGCCGAGGTAGCGCGCCTTTGCGTCCTCGAGCTTGGCGGGTTCCGTGGCGG
>CAZGQB010000054.1:0-10075 GCA_964527055.1 uncultured Sulfuritalea sp. | reverse complement strand
ACTTCCTCGGAGCCCGTGCTGACGATCGTCATGCGCGACAGCGAGGAATCTTCCGTCGGCGCCACCGTCAGCGATTCGATGTTGAACGCCCGTGCCGAGAACAGCCCGGAAACGCGGGACAGGGCACCCGCCTCGTTTTCGATAAGGATGGAAATGATGTGTCGCATGCTTACAGTTCCTCGGCCAGAATCATTTCCGACAGACCCTTGCCTGCCGCAACCATCGGATACACGTTGGCTGTCTGGTCGGTGAGGAAATCCATGAAGACCAGGTCATTCTTGTGCTTGGTGAAAGCTTCGCGCAAAGCCGGCTCGACATCCGCCGGGCGCTCGATTTTCATGCCGACATGCCCGTAGGACTCGGCCAGCTTGACGAAGTCCGGCAGCGCATCGACATAGGACTCGGCATAGCGGTTGCCGTGGAACATCTGCTGCCACTGACGCACCATTCCGAGATAGCGGTTGTTGAGATTTATGATCTTGATCGGCAGGCGAAACTGTCTCGCGGTCGACAGTTCCTGAATATTCATCTGGATCGACGCTTCGCCGGTTATGCACGCCACGGTTGCTTTCGGATTGGCAAAGCGCACGCCCATCGCATAGGGCAGGCCGACACCCATTGTTCCCAGGCCGCCCGAATTGATCCAGCGGCGGGGCTTGTCAAACTTGTAATACTGGGCGGCCCACATCTGGTGCTGGCCGACGTCGGAAGTAACGAAAGCGTCGCCGCCGGTAACCTCGTAGAGTTTCTCGACGACATACTGGGGCATGATGATTTCCTTGCCCTGCTTGTACCTGAGTGATTTCTTGCCGCGCCACTCCTCAATCTGCTTCCACCATGCCGCCAGTGCTTTCGGATCGGGCATACCGGCCGACGCTTCGAGATTTCTATGCAGATCGTCCAGCACGTCCGGCAAATTGCCGACGATCGGCACATCGACCTTCACGCGCTTGGCAATCGAGGACGGGTCGATGTCGATGTGAATGATCTTGCGCGGAATTTCGGCGAAATGGGCCGGATTGCCGATCACGCGATCGTCGAAGCGCGCCCCTACGGCAATCAGCACATCGCAATTCTGCATGGCCATATTGGCCTCGTACGTGCCGTGCATGCCCAGCATGCCCAGCCATTGCTTGTCCGTCGCGGGATACCCACCCAAGCCCATCAGCGTGTTGGTCACGGGATAGCCGAGCCTGCGGGCAAGTTTGACCAGTTTTTCCGAGGCATCCGACAGGATCACCCCGCCGCCGGCATAGATCATCGGCCGCTTGGCATCCAGCAGCATCTGCACCGCTTTCTTGATCTGGCCGCCATGTCCCTTGACCACCGGGTTGTATGACCGCATGGCGATCGTCTTGGGATACTCGAACTCGCACTTCTGGTTGGTGATGTCCTTGGGGATATCGACCAATACCGGGCCGGGACGCCCGGTCTTCGCAATGTAAAAGGCTTTCTTCAGGGTAATCGCCAGATCCCTGACATCCTTGACCAGGAAATTATGCTTCACGCAGGGTCGCGTAATTCCCACCGTGTCGCATTCCTGAAAGGCGTCCTGTCCGATATAGCCCGTAGGAACCTGGCCGCTGATGATCACCAGCGGCACGGAATCCATGTGCGCCGTGGCGATTCCCGTAACCGCATTGGTAACGCCGGGTCCCGAGGTGACCAGGCAAACGCCGATCTTGTTGGAAGACCGTGAATAGGCGTCCGCTGCATGAACGGCAGCCTGCTCATGCCGAACCAGGACATGCTTGGACTTGTCCTGTTTGAACAGTTCGTCATAAATAAAGAGAACCGAGCCGCCGGGATAGCCGAATACGTACTCGACCTTTTCCTCCTGCAAGCATCTGATTACGATTTCTGCGCCAGTTAGCTGCATTGATAGCACCTGTTACACTTTTCGAGGGAAACATATAACCTTACTGACTCGGCCGCGAATGGTCAAGATTTATAGTCTGTTTTTATTTATGAGAAACTGTCACGAATAGGCAGGAGCCTTCCCTGGGTACTCGAGTCGAACTTTCCAGCTTCCTTGCCAGTGTGGAACGCCGGGCTTTCAAACAAGCCATGTTTGCCATTCGAAACGAAGAAACCGCTTTGGACATCGTTCAGGATGCCATGATGCGGCTCGCAGAAAAATACGGAGACCGGCCGGCCACCGAGTGGCCGATGCTGTTCCAGCGAATTCTGCAAAATGCCATACGCGACAGCTATCGGCGATTCAAGGTGCGGTCGCTGTGGACAACCCTGTTTTCATCGCTCTCCCCGAACGACGATGAGGATAATGATCCGCTCGAAACCATTTCGGCGGAGAATGGGTCAGAGGACCTGAGGGCTCCTGACCGGCAGATGGAGATTTCGCAAATCCTTGGCGTCATTGAAAAAGAGGTCGGGAAGCTGCCGCCACGTCAACGCGAAGCCTTCCTGATGCGTTACTGGGAGGATATGGATATCGCCGAAACGGCAGCGGCAATGGGGTGTTCGGAAGGAAGCGTGAAAACGCACTGTTCGCGCGCGACACATACCTTGGCTGCCGCACTTGGGGCAAAGGGCATAAAACCATGAACGAAGACACTGAATTCGGTTACAGAACAAGGCAAATTCTCAATCAGGGCGTGGATAGCCTTGATCGTCGCATTGTCGACCGCCTACGCAATGCCCGTCAGATCGCCGTGAATTGCCAGAAAGTTCCGGTAGCCGGAATGCGTCTTGCCGGAGTCGGAGGTGGTTTCGATGTTTCGTTGTTCGCCAACGCACGTAATCTTGTTGCCATTGCAGCTTTGCTTTTAGGCGCCACAGGTACCTATTACTGGAATGCTTTCGAACAGGCTCGGGAATACGAGGAAATCGACAGCGCACTGCTTGCCGACGAACTGCCCCCTTCCGTTTATCTTGATCGAGGCTTCCAGGCATGGCTCGAACTCGCTTCGGACTCATAGCCGCCACAATTCTTTGGCTGACCTCGCCAGTTGGCCACGCAGTCGTCACCCCCCCCCTGCCCCAGCCATCCTGGGCGCAACTGACCACGGAGCAGAAAAACATCCTGGCTCCGCTGGCCGGTGAGTGGGACAAGATGGACGGCTTCCGGCGCAAAAAGTGGCTGGGTATTGCCCAGCGCTATCCAACCCTGAGCCCAGACGAGCAGGCGCGCATGCAGCGGCGGATGACCGAATGGGCCAAGCTAACACCCGAGGAACGCAAGCGTGCGAGGGAGAAGTATCAGTCGCTGCAAAAAGCCCCTCCAGGGAAAAAAGAAGCCGTGAAGCAAAAGTGGGAGGAATACAAGGAACTGCCGGAAAGCGAGAAAAGCCGCCTCAACGCCGAGGCAGCGCGGAAATCTGCCCCACGCCCGACCCCCACGAAACCGCCGGTTGCTGCCAAACCGGCAGCAACCGGCGGTCAGCCACAGGTAACCGGTACCCAGCCCCCCGCCCCCAGTGCGCCCCCTGTAACTGGTTCAGAGCAATCCGCAACCCGCTGACCCGCCACCATGCGAACCCCTGCGGCCGATTCCGGGGAGGAAACGCCGACTCTTCGCCGTCGACTTGCCAGCATGGCTTACGAAAGCCTGCTGCTGCTTGGCGTGCTGTCGGCGTGCTTCATGCTTCCGCATCTGGCACTCGGAATGGCGTTCGATATCGCGTTGCCCGGCTGGGTGTTGTGGGCCCACGTATTTTTCCTGCTTGGCGCATACTTTGCGTGGTACTGGCTTCATGGCGGACAAACCCTGGCGATGCAAACTTGGAGAATCCGGCTTTCGACACCCGAGGGTGCAGACCCCTCGATGACGCAACTGGTGCTCCGGTATTTTCTTGCCTGGCCAAGCGTAACCTGCCTGGGCGCCGGTCTGTTGTGGGCGATCTTCGATCGCGATCGACAGTTTCTCCATGACCGCCTGGCGGGTACCCGCCTTGTGCTGAAACGCCGCTGACCCCGGCCCGGACGCAGAAGCGGCGCCGTTTCAGCGTCGTTCGACCCACCACAACATGCCGACCGCCGCCACCGAGAAAAGCACGCTCGGGGTTATCGCTGAAAAGAACGGCGGCCAGCTGTTGATTACGCCAAGGCTGGAAAACAGTCCGTTCAGCATGTGGAATCCGATGCCGAGCATGATGCCGGCGAAAACCCGGATGCTGACGGCGCCCATTCGATCCTGCATGTAGGCAAACGGCAGCGCCAGAGCCATCATCACCAGCGCGGCCAGCGGATAGATCAGCTTCTTCCACATTGCTATGTCATAGCGATCGGTCTTTTGCTGGTTCGCACTCAGATGGCGAACGTATACATAGAGATTCACCAGCGACATGCGTTCCGGAACCACCAGGAGGACTGCCAGCAAATCCGGGTTGAGGGCGGACTTCCAGGTCATTTCAGAAAATTTTTCGACGTGCGCCGCATCGTCTGAAAACACGGTGCGAACCACACCATCCAGTGCCCAGGTTCCGGAGCCGATATACCGACCACGTTCGGCCTGGCTGATAGAACGCAACTGGAATCGGTCATCGAACTCGAACACGCGGATACTGAGCAGGGATGCATCCGGACGAACCTCGCGAACATTCACGAAGGAGCGCTCGTCCCTTACCCATAAACCCGAACGAAACTCCTGTGCCACCAGCTTGCCCATCGCCCTCAGCCTTAGCTGCTGTGCCGCCCTCTCGGCGGGCGGCGCGAGAAACTCCCCGACAAGCAGTGTCATGACCGCAAACACCAGCCCTATCTTGCCCAGGGCAAGCAGCAGGTCAAGAGTAGACAAGCCGGCCGCCCGCAATACGGTAATCTCGGAATGGCGGGCAAGCACGGTAAGCGCGTAAAGGGTGCCGATCAGCACGCAGATCGGGAACAACTCGTACAAGCGTCCGGGTAATGTCAATGTCACGTACCCCAGGGCGTGCTGGATCTTGTAGCCACCGCGACCCACGCTTTCAAGCTGATGGATCAGGTCGAAAAAGGCAAACAGCATCAGGAAGGCCAGCAGCACCAGCCCTGTGGATGCATAAATCTCGCGCGCCAGATGGCGCTCGTAAATTTTCAGCGCCACCGGAGCCTGCCCCACGCCAGGGGGTTCTGCCGCCTGTGGAAGAGCAGGAGCAGCAGCAGAAACATTCCTGCATGGACGGCCCAGACCCCGACCTCGAACGCCAGCCTGCCCTGCGCGACCCAAGCCTGGCTGACGCTGAGCAAATTACTGTAAATCATGTAGGCAAACAGCGCGAACAGGAAATTATTCGCCCGTCCCGCGCGCGGGTTGACGAACGACAGGGGAATTGCCAGTAACGCCAGATTCAGCGCCGCAAGCGGAATCCCCAGTCGCCATAGCAGTTCCGCCATGTTCGCCGGCTTCGGATCGCGCAGAAGCTCCCATACCGGTCGGCTGCGCGGCGAGTCGGCGAATCCGCGGGCTTCCTTGGTTTCGATGCGAACTGCATAACGATCGAACTCCATCACCCGATATTCCGCAGTGCCGGCAGTCCCCTCATATCGTCGCCCACGATCGAGCACAAGAAAGCGGTCGCCGTTGGGCATGGTCTCGGTATAGCCGTGCGCCGTCGCCATCACCCCCAGCCTGCCTTGCTGAATCGAACTGATGAAGACATTTTTCACCTTCCCGTCCTCATTGGCCATGCTCTCCACAAAAAACACGCGGTCGGCGGCCTTCGACTCGTTGAACGCCCCGGGCGACACGCGCGCCACGTCGTCGCGCTGGTCCATGGTTTGCCGATAGGTTTCGCTCTTCTGCGCCGCCCACGGCGAGAGGAAAACCGAAAGCGCCGCAACCGCAATCACCGGAGGGCCGGCAAACGTCAATACCGGCTTGATCAGGGCCGTCAGCGGGATTCCCGACGACAGCCAGACCACCATTTCGGAGTCCCGATACCAGCGCGACAGGGTCATCAGCACGGCGACGAAGAGGGTCAGCGAGAGCAGAACAGGCAGATAGCCGATGGCACGGAATCCGAGGAGGGCAACGACGGCTTCGGAGGCGAGCTTCCCGCCCGCCGCGTCGCCCAGGAGGCGAATCAGCTGGGTGGTCATCAGAATCGCGAAGAGAGCGACAAACACCCCCGCCGCAGTCTGGGTGAACTCCCGGATTACAGCGCGCTGAAAAATCATCGGGTAGCGGTGTGCCTGCTTTGACTTTTAGTGAAAATTTGGGGAATAATCGGGTCAGAAACGGAAACCTCCCAAAACAGAACGATTTCTATGATTTCCCGAAGCCCCCGAGGAGAGTACTTTGGAATTTAGCATAAAAAGCGGAAGCCCGGAAAAGCAGCGCAGCGCCTGCGTCGTGGTCGGCATCTTCGAGCCAAGAAAGCTCTCGGCCGCGGCGGAAATTGTCGACAAGGCAGCCCATCAGTTTCTCAGCGACATCCTCCGCCGCGGCGACATGGAAGGCAAGTCCGGCAGCAGCTTGCTGCTCCACAATGTGCCCGGAGTCGAAGCAGACCGCGTCCTGCTGGTCGGGCTTGGCAAGGAGCGGGAGTTCCGTGAAAAGGAGTACCGCGCCGCATTGGCCGCTGCGATTCGCCAGCTGAATGAAACCGGCGGCTTCGACGGCACCGTCTACCTGACCGAACTCAATGTCAGGAAGCGGGACGTTGCCTGGAAAATCAGGCAAGCCGCACTCGTCGTGCAGGAAACCCTCTACCGGTTTGACCGCCTCAAATCCAAGAAGGACGAAGTAAGGCGCCCACTGAGAAAATTGACCTTCTGCGTCAGCCGCCGCAACGAATTACAGAGTGCCGAAACGGCGCTCGCTGAAGGATTGGCGATCGCTGCCGGAATGGAACTTGCCAAGGACCTGGGCAACCTGCCGGGCAACATCTGCACCCCAAGCCATCTGGCCGACCAGGCCAGGGAAATCGCAAAATCGCATGGTCTCGGCGTCGACATCCTCGACCGTGCCGACATGGAAAAGCTCGGCATGAATACCCTGCTCTCGGTCGCCCGCGGATCGCACGAGCCCCCGAAATTCATCGTCCTGCGCCATGACGGTGGCGCTGCGGGAGCAAAGCCGGTTGTTCTGGTGGGCAAAGGCATCACCTTCGATTCCGGAGGTATTTCGCTCAAGCCGGGGCCGGAAATGGATGAAATGAAATACGACATGTGCGGTGCCGCGAGTGTGCTGGGAACTCTCAAGGCAGTGGCATTGATGAAACTGCCGCTCAACGTCGTCGGAGTTATTCCCTCAACGGAGAACATGCCCGGCGGGGCAGCCACGAAACCGGGGGATGTCATCACATCGATGTCGGGTCGGACCGTCGAGATACTCAACACCGATGCCGAGGGCCGCCTGATACTCTGCGATGCCCTTACCTACGTCGAGCGCTTCGGTCCGGAGTGCGTGGTGGACATCGCCACATTGACGGGCGCCTGTGTGATCGCACTGGGAAACGTGGCCACGGGACTGCTGGCCAACAACGAGGGCCTGGCGAAGGAACTGCTCGACGCCGGCCAGGACTCCTACGACCGCGCTTGGCAAATGCCCCTCTGGGATGACTATCAGGAGCAGTTGAAAAGCAATTTCGCCGACATGGCGAACATCGGCGGACGCCCTGCCGGCACCATAACGGCAGCCTGCTTTCTTGCCCGTTTCACCGAGAAGTATCACTGGGCGCACCTCGACATAGCCGGCACCGCCTGGCGCTCCGGCAAGGAAAAGGGCGCCACCGGTCGGCCGGTACCCCTGCTTGCTCATTTCCTGATGGATCGGGCGCGCCGGGCACCGAATCCCGCCGGCAAGCGCAAGCGGGGATGACGCAGATCAGCTTTTTCCATGGCGCACGCGACCGACTGCAGGCGGTAGCAGCGTGGCTGGCGCGCGCCGGCAGCGAAGGCAGGCGGGTCATGGTATACGTACCGGCAAATGATCGCAGCGACCAATTGGATCGCCTGCTGTGGACCCAACCGGCTACCGGTTTTACCCCGCACTGCCGCGCCGACGATCCGCTGGCGGCGGAGACACCGATCATTCTCGCCCCGGAACTCGACAATCCCTTGCACGACAATTGCCTCGTGAACCTTTCGAACGAGATTCCACCGGGTTTCAGCCGCTTTCAGCAACTGATCGAGATCATCAGCATCGCAGACGAGGACCGGCTGCCCGGACGCGAGCGTTTCCGCTTCTATCGCGAACGGGGCTATCCTCTGGAAAACCGCGACATCTCCGGAGGTATCTGAAAGGTGGCTGACGACAACACGGAAGAGGTCATGCGCAAAGCCGACGCGCTGATCCGGCGCACCCGGGTCTTTGTTGCGGGGTCGTCGCCCGCACCCCCACCAACGCCGCCGGCCGAGGACGACTTGCCGGTCCTCACCGACATCGTGACGGAACGCGAAGCGGCACTCGCTACCGCCCCCCCGCACATGCAACAGCATCTTGATGCCCTGCGCGAAGAAATCTCACGATGGCTCGAACAGGAGTTGCCGCAGGCAGTCCTCAAGGTGACGGATGGCCTGGCGGATCAACTGATGGGAGAACTCAATGATCAGGCGGAAAAAAAGCTGCTGCCGCGACTGATCTCGCGCCTGGACGGCACGGGTTCCGCCTCCGGACACAAGGAGGGCGGCTAGCTGCTAGCCCTGCGGTACCGTATCCGCAAACGCAGGACGTTGCATCAGCTTGTCGTAAAGGTGCGCGAGATTGGGGTACTGCTCGCGCCAGCGCATGTCGCCCAGCCTGAAGGAAACATAACCCAGCGCGCAGCCGACGGCAACATCCGCCAGCGAAAGGCTGCTGCCATGACACCATGGCTGCTCGCCCAGGTCATCGGACATGACTTTCAAGGCCTGACTGACCTTGCCGCGCTGCCGCTCGATCCATGCGGGGCTGCGCTCGCCATCGGGGCGTTTTGCTTCGAGGAAGGCCGCGACGGCGGCATCGAGAACGCCATCCGCCAGCGCCTCCCAGCGCTTGACGCTGATGCGTTCGCGGCCCGAAGCCGGAATCAACCGGTTGTTCGGCGCCACGGTATCCAGGTACTCCGCGATCACCCGCGAATCATAAAGCGTGCTTTCATCGTCCAGCACCAGCACGGGAATCTTTCCCAAGGGATTGACCGCCGCCACCTGATTGCCCTCGACCCAGGGGGAATCGAGAACCAGATCGCAATCGATCTTCTTTTCCGCCAGCACGATGCGGACCTTGCGAACGTAAGGACTGGTCAGCGAAGCAATCAGTTTCATTTGTTCGGATCGGTGAAATTCATGGCGGCGTGACTATACCATGGGACCCAAGGGCTCAGATGCCGCGTCATTCAGCGAGAATAGCCCACATGTTAAAATTGCGTCGTTCTTCCTCGCCTGTCGCGCCCGTTCCCGCCATAGACATGACACTCAACACACTCACCGCACTCTCGCCGCTGGACGGACGTTATGCCGCGAAACTCGATAGCCTGCGCCTGCACTTTTCCGAGTACGGTCTGATCCGCAATCGCGTTCGTGTCGAAATCGAATGGCTCAAGGCCCTTGCCGCCAGCGGCGAAATTTCCGAATGCCCCGCATTCTCCGCCACCGCGCTTGCCGAACTGGACGGCCTCAGCGCCGGATTCACGGTCGCCGATGCGGCGGCCATCAAGACCATCGAGGCCCGCACCAACCACGACGTCAAGGCCATGGAATACTGGCTGAAGGAACGCTTGGCCGGCAACGCCGAGGTCATGCGCGTCAGCGAGTTCATTCATTTCGGCTGCACCTCGGAAGACATCAACAACGTCTCCCACGCCTTGATGCTGAAGGATGCGGTCGGTGCCGATCTCCTGCCGCAACTGGATGCCCTGATCGCCCGCCTGCGCGACCTGGCGCACCAGTTGGCCGAACTTCCGATGCTGGCCCGGACCCACGGCCAGCCCGCAACGCCAAGCACGCTGGGAAAGGAAATGGCCAACATCGCGGCGCGCCTGATGCGGACGCGACAGCAGATTTCCGCGGTTTCCCTCTGTGCCAAGTTCAACGGCGCCGTGGGCAACTACAACGCGCACCTGGCGGCCTACCCGGATGTGGACTGGGAAAGCTTCTGCCGCCGCTTCATCGAATCCCTGGGGCTGGAGTTCAACCCCTACACCATCCAGATCGA
>CAZGQB010000053.1:0-10253 GCA_964527055.1 uncultured Sulfuritalea sp. | reverse complement strand
AGTCGGCGCCGATGTCCACCAGCACCGGGGATTGCTGCGAGCGCGCCACCACCGCCGCCTCGAAATCCTCCTCGGTGACGTCGAACACCGTTGCCGTCGCTTCCTGCTTCGCGTGCATCGTGTTTCCCCGCCTCAGACCCGCAGCAGCGCCACCTTGAGCGGCGGCTGGCCGTCGGAACTCGGGAAGTCGGCTTCCGGCAGGATCCACTCCATCTCGCGGATCGGCCGGCCAGCCTTGGCCGCGCTGCGCTGCAACTGGTCCAGCCAGGCATCGCGTTTCACGTCGGCGACGTTGTTGGTGCAGATCAGGGTGCCGCCCTCGGCAACGCAGAGCAGGGCCGGCTTGAACACCGAGGCGTAGTCATTGACCAGGTCCACCACGCCGAAAGGACTCTTGGCGTAACGTGGCGGATCGAGGAAGACCAGGTCGAAGGCCTGCCTTTCCAGTTGCGGAAAGGGGGGCATCAGCTTGCCGCGCACCCGCTGCGCCTGGCCCAGCCCCGAGTACTGGCGCATCGCGGCGAAGGCATCGCACTTGACGAAACGCGGACGCACCGGCAGCGCGTTGAGCCGCGCGCTTTCCTTGCCGATCGACAGGCTCGACTCGGCGAAGTCGACATTGACCACGAAGCGCGCGTCCGCCGTGGCCGCCGCGATGCCGACGCCGCAGGTGTAGGCGAACAGGTTCAGCAGCGATTTGCCCGGCGCTTCATGCATTACCCGCCGGCGCGCCGCGCGCAGGTCGAGGAACAGCCACGGGTCCTGCCCGGCATGGCGCCCCGCGATGCGGTAGGCCACGCCCATCTCGTGCATCTGGCGCGGCTGCGTCGCCGCGTCGATTTCCTCGGGCGGCAGCGGATTGGCGATGCGCGAATTGGCCTGGCTGCGATCGTTGTACACCAGCGCCAGGCCCGCCAGGCGTTCGGCATAGAAGGCACGCAGCGCCGCGAGCGCCTGCGTTGCCAGCGGGCTGTGGAAGCACTGCACCAGCAGCAGTTCGCCGTAACGGTCGACGGTCAGGCCGGGATGGCCCTCGACGCTGCCGTGGAACAGGCGATAGGCGTCGGTCTGTTCGGCGTGCAGGCGGGCCAGGAGGCCGGCACGTGCATCAAATGCGGCGGCAAGCAGGGGAAGGAGGGTGTCGGACATGGGGGCTTCCCGGCAGACGTTGTGCGCGTGCCAGGAACGGAAGGCGCGGAAAAGGGCGCCATCTTACGCGCAAGCGGCGGTGAGCGCCGTGTCGCCGGCGCCGACTTCCGGCTGCGGTCGCGCCCGGTCGCGAATTCCGTCCCAACCCAGTGCGCCGGCGACCTTGGCGAAACTGTCTTCCGGCGGCGCCTCGATCGCGAGTATGCGACCATCCTGCGGATGACGAAACTCGATACTGGTACACGCCAAGAGCAAGCGCCCGCAACTGAAACGCTGCTGGAAGAAGCGATTGTGGATTCCCTTGCCCCAGCTGGAGTCACCGATGATCGGATGGGCGATATGCTTCATGTGGCGGCGCAGCTGGTGCTGACGGCCGGTCCTGGGGGTGAGGCTCACCAGCGCATAACGCGAAGTCGGGTAGCGGTCTATGGCCACGGGCAGTTCGACGGTGGCCAGCCGTCGGTATTCGGTGACCGCCGACAGTCCGTCGGTTCTGACGTCGGGCGCGACGCGGCGACCGTAATCGTCGAACCGGCGCGACAGGGCATGGTCGATCACGCCGGCCTCGGCGGGCCAGCCGCGGACGATGGCCAGGTAACGCTTGCGCACCTCATCGCGCTGGAACTGGCCGCCGACCTCGCGCGCGCATTCGGCATTGAGGGCGAACAGCAGCACGCCCGAGGTGCCCTTGTCCAGGCGATGCAGGGGATGCACGCGCCGGCCGATCTGGTCGCGCAGCAACTGCACGGCGAAGCGCGTTTCCTGGCGGTCGATGTTGCTGCGGTGGACCAGCAGGCCGGAAGGCTTGTCGATGGCGACCAGGCAGTCGTCGCGGTAGAGGATGTCGAGCATGCGGTCCGGGTCGAAGAATGAATTCGATCAGCAGGTGCCGGAGCGCACGCGGATACCGGTCGAGGCGAACGGGCAGGCCGGAAGTAGGGGCGCGCCCGTTCGATCGGCGGACATGCCGGACGCTTGTCGGGTCAAGGCTTGATTCTTTTTCCGCCTTCTCTCATAATTCGCCCCTCGCCGTGCCGGGGCTTCGCCCCGATCGGCGCACGGTTTTCGGTGGTGGCTGTAGCTCAGTTGGTAGAGTCCTGGATTGTGATTCCAGTTGTCGTGGGTTCGAGTCCCATCAGCCACCCCACCCAAATTCCGCATCATGGCCCGCGCCGGCGTTCTGCAGGCGCCTTGCAGTCTTCCCAAGGCCCTGCGGATTTCCCTAGCGGATCCTGGCGATAAAAATCGCGCAGTTGCGCATAGACCTCCGGGTACTCGCTCCGGAGCAGTTCCGGGGTTTCGAAAAATGCTTCGCTGGTGACGGCAAAGAATTCTGCCGGCATTTCCGCGCCGTAGGGATCGAGGGGCGTATCCTCGCCGGCATCCACGCGTCGCCGGAAGTCGCCGAAGGCCGCGCCCATGGCGTCGATCCAGCGCCGCCGCGACATGCCGGCATGCAATGGCGGCAGGCCGTCGGCGTCGCCGCTTTTCATGTCCAGCTTGTGGGCGAACTCGTGGATCACCACGTTGATGCCGTCGGCGTCTTCGGCCTGGTCGAACCAGGAAACCAGCACCGGACCGCCGTACCAGGCTTCGCCCATGACTTCGTCGTCGTATTCATGCACCACGCCGTCTTCGTCGATCATGCGGCGCGGGATTACGAAGTCACCTGGATAGATCACGATGCCAACCCAGCCGGCATACCAGTCCAGCCCCAGGTACAGGATCGGCAGGCAGGCCTGCAGCGCGATGGTGAGCTGGATGCGGGGCGTCAGTCGCAGCCCTTGCGCGCCGCTCCACTGTTTCTCCGCGATGAACTGGCGGGCCAGCAGGCGCAGGCGGGCATGCTCGTCGGGCGTGAGATGGCCGAGGAAGGGCAAGCCCGCCTCGACCTGGTCCCAAAGCGGTTCCGGGATACGCAGGCGATCGCCCCGGCGGCGGCGCCACCAGTCAAAAAGCGCGCGCATCATGTCCGGTGCCGGGTGTTGAGCCAGATGCCGGAAAGGATCAGGCCGATGCCGACGGCATGATACGGCGCCGGCGATTCATCGAGGAAGATCATCGCCAGCACGATGGCAAAGGCCGGCACCAGGTGCATGAACAGCCCGGCGCGGGCCGCGCCGACTTCGGCGACGCCGCGATTCCACAGGATGTAGCCGAGGAAGGCGGGAAAGATGCCGGTATAGAGGATGGCAGCGATCGATCCCGCGCTGGCGATCACATGGCGGCCCCGGGCCATTTCCCAGAGATAGAACGGAAACAGGAACAGCAGTCCGGTAAAGCTGATCGCGGCGAGGAAGGCCAGCGGATGCACCGCCGGCCGGCGCGACAGCAACAGCGTGTAGGTCGCCCAGGCCACTACCGAGGCCAGGATCCACAGGTCGCCGACATTCAGCGCCAGCTCGAGCAGGCGCCGCATTTCGCCGCGGGCGACGATGGCCAGCACGCCGGCCAATGACACCAGGATTCCCGTCGCCTCGCGCAAGTGCAGGCGCCGGCCCATCAGCAGCCAGGAAATCAGCACGATCATGATCGGGATGAAGGAGTTCAGCAGCGTACCGTTGATGGCGGTGGTGTGTTGCAGGCCGCCATAGACCAGCACGTTGTAGCCGCCGGTGCCGAGTGCGCCGAAGAACAGCAGCCAGGGCCAGGCGGCGCGCAGTTGCGGCCAGCCGCGGCGCACATGGGGCAGGGCCAGCGGCAGCAGGCAGAGCAGGGCCACCACCCAGCGCCAGAAGGAGAGCGCCACCGGCGGCAGTTCGGCGTGAAAGGCGCGGCTGACGATCCAGTTGCCGGCCCAGAACAGGTTGGCCAGCGTCAGCAGCAGGTAGGGGGAAATGCGAAAGGGTTTGGTCATGGATTGGGGATTATGTCCCAGCAGCCCCGAGCACGGGACGGCTTTGCGGCGCCATGACCCGGTCGGCGCCAGGCGGGGCAGGTTCACGGCCGGAGCGTGCCGCATGGGATAATCCGGCCATGGTCTCCGTGGTGCATTCCCTGCAGCAGTCGGATGGCGAGGCTGCCGCACTGTCGCAATTGCGTCTGGGCATGTCCGACGCCGCGGCAGGGCGGATTGTCGACGCCCTGGCATTGGCGCACGAAGCCTACGGCGAAAAGCTGCTCGGTACCGGAGAGCCGATATTGCAGCACGCCCTGGGCATGGCCCTGATCGTCGCCTCGCTCGACCTCGATGCCGATGCCCGCATCGCCGCCCTGCTGTTCGCGGCCAGCGACCATGTCGAGGATTGCGCCGGGCGCCTGAAAGTCGGCTATGGCGATACGGTGGCAGGCCTGGTTACCGGGTTGCACCGCCTCGGCAGCCTGCGCCCGCTGACGCGCGCTGCGGCGGCCGAAGGCGTGGCTGGAGTCAAGGCCCAGACCGAGATCCTGCGCAAGATGCTGCTGGCCATGGTCGATGACATCCGCGTCGTCCTGCTGCGCCTGGCGAGCCGCGTGCAGACCCTGCGCTTCCTCAACAACCGGCCCGGCGCGGCGCGCGCGGAGATGGCGCAGGAAAGCCAGCTGATCTATGCGCCGCTGGCCAACCGCCTGGGCATCTGGCATGTGAAGTGGGAGCTCGAGGATCTTTCCTTCCGCTACCTGGAGCCGGAAACCTACAAACGCATCGCGACGATGCTCGACGAAAAGCGCTCGGAGCGCGAAGGCTTCATCGCCGCCGCGGTCGCGCGCCTGCAGGCGGAGATGGCCGCCGCCGGTGTCCGCGCCGAAGTCTATGGCCGGCCGAAGCACATCTACAGCATCTGGAACAAGATGCGCGGCAAGGACATCGACTTTGCAGAGGTGTACGACGTGCGTGCGGTGCGCATCATAGTCGATGACATCAAGGACTGCTATACGGCGCTGGGCATCGTGCATCACCTGTGGCAGCCGATCCATGGTGAATTCGACGACTACATTTCCCATCCCAAGGGCAATTTCTATCGTTCGCTGCATACCGCCGTCGAAGACGAAAATGGCCGTTCGCTGGAGGTACAGATCCGTACCCGTGAAATGCACGAGCATGCCGAACTGGGCGTGGCGGCACACTGGCGCTACAAGGAGGCGGGCAGTTCGGCGAAGGCCGGCGGCGCCTATGAGGACAAGATTTCCTGGCTGCGGCAACTGCTTTCGTGGCGGGATGAAATCGCCGATTCGACGGAATGGGTGCAACAGTTCAAGCGCGCCGCGCTGGATGACACGATTTACGTTCTGACGCCGCAGGACAAGGTGATCGACCTGCCGCGCGGCGCCACGCCGCTGGATTTCGCCTACCGGCTGCATACCGACCTCGGCCATCGCTGCCGCGGGGCGAAGGTCGATGGCCACATGGTTGCGCTGAATACCCCGCTGCAGAACGGCCAGCGCGTTGAAGTCGTCGCCACCAGGAGCGGCGGACCCTCGCGCGACTGGCTCAATCCGGCACAGGGCTATCTCGTGACGTCGCGCGCGCGGTCGAAGGTCAAGCAATGGTTTGCCGCGCAGGACGAGGCGGAACTGCTGGCCCAGGGGCGCGGGCTTGTCATGCGCGAATTGCAGCGCGAGGGGCTGGGCCAGGCCAACCTCGACGAACTGGCCGCCAAGCTCGGGCTGAAGTCCGCCGAGGCGCTGTTTCTTGCCGCCGCGCGTGGCGAAGTCGGCATGCGGGCAATCGACACGGCGCTGCGCGGCGGCACGGCGCCCCTGCCGCCGGAGCCGGAAATCCCCATGCGCAAGAGCCGTGCCGGCGGCAGCCGCATCCTGGTGGTGGGCGTGGACAAGCTGCTGACGCAGATGGGCAAGTGCTGCAAGCCGATGCCGCCCGATGCCATCACCGGCTTCGTCACGCGCGGCAAGGGCATCTCGATCCATCGCGTGGAATGCGTCAACTACCGCAACATGGCGGCGCGGAATCCAGAGCGGGTAATCAGCGCCGAATGGGGAGAGCAGGCCGGCGCGATCTATCCGATCGACCTGGTGGTGGACGCCGCCGACCGGCAGGGCTTGCTGCGCGACATTTCCGACATCCTGTCGCGCGAGCGGATCAATGTCACCGCGGTGCGGACGCAGTCGCGCGGCGGCATCGCGCACATGGGTTTCGTCGTCGAATTGCCGGGCACGGGAATTCTGGCAAGGGTGCTATCCTTGCTGCATGAGGTGCCGGGGGTGATCCGCGTCGCGCGGGGTTGATGGGCAGCCGGCGTCGCCGGATCGAGGCAGGACTTTTGACGAGGGATCGAACGTGGGTGCAGTGGCGCTGGATCTGGGGAATACGCATCATTGGGTCGCGGTGAACAGCTACCGGGTGCGGGTTGCCGCCTTTGCCCTGATAGCGATACCGATTGCCCTGCACGTGCTTCCGCACAGCCCCGGCGCACTGTTCTGGATCGCGTTCGTGCTGCAGTTCGCGATCTATCCGCACCTGATGCAGTGGCGTGCGCGGCGCAGCGCGGAGCCCGAGAAGGCCGAACTCGACAACCTGATCGTCGATGCCGTGATGTCCGGTGCCTGGGCCGCGGGCCTCGCTTTCCCGCTTTGGATCAGCGTCGCGCTGTTTCTTGCGACGCTGCTCAATCACACCATCATGCGCGGACTGCCGGGTGTCCTGATCTGTCCGGCGGCGATCTTGTGCGGCGCCCTTGCGTCTACCACGGTGATCGCCTTCCGCGTGTCCACCGATACCGACGGACTGGTGACGCTGGCGTCCATCACCGGCCTGGCGATCTACCTCTCCCTGATGGGGGTCGAGTTCTTTTCCTACATCCGCCGCTTGCAGGAAGTACAGAGTGCGGTTGCCGCGCAAAAGCAGATTCTGGAAGATGCCAACGCCGCATTGCACGAGCAGATCAGGACGATCCACGATCTGCAGGAAATGCTGCGCGAGCAGGCCCATCGCGACTCGCTCACCGGCCTCTTCAACCGCCGCTACCTGGACGGCACCCTGGAGCGCGAAATCGCCCGTTGCAAGCGCGAGAACACGCCGATGTCCATGTTGCTGCTCGATATCGATAAATTCAAGGGGATCAACGACTCCTATGGCCACCAGGCCGGCGACGAGGTATTGCGTGTGTTGGCGCGGCTGCTGCAGGAAAGTGCGCGTGCAGAGGACATCGTCTGCCGCTACGGCGGCGAGGAATTCCTGCTCGTGTTGCCGAAAATGCCGCTGGAGATCGCCCGGCAACGCGGCGAAGACCTGTTGCGGCAGTGCGGTGACACGGTGGTCGTGTTCGGCGACCATCGGATCCGGGTCACGATCTCGATCGGCGTCGCCGTGACGCCTTTGCATTCAAACACGGCTGAAGGCCTGATCAGACGCGCGGACGAGGCGCTCTATCAGGCCAAACAGAGCGGCCGCAACCGCGTGGTGACATTCGGCGATGCGGTCGGCTGAAGTTCATCGTCCGGCGGCTGGCGCGGGCAACGGTTGGTTCCAACGAGCGCGAATCGCAGTTCCGGCCGCCAGCGCCAGGGTTCAGACCACGCGCGCGGCGATGTGACCGAGACGCAAGCAGGGCAACGCTGCACGCAGGCGTTCCGGATGTGCCGAAGCCTGCAGCAACAGGCGGCCCGACCCGTGCGCGAGATCCGCCGCCAGACGCCGTGTCTGCCGCGCGACGGCGTCGGCGACATCGACCAGTTGCGCGCGCGTCCCGATCACCTGCCCAAGGAGCGGCTCAAGAAAGCTGTAATGCGTGCAGCCCAGTACGATGCGGTCTACACCCCGTTCCAGCAACGGATCGATGCGGGCGCGGACGTCGGTCGCCAGGGCCGGATCATCCAGTTGCAGCATTTCGACGTGCGTGGCCCAGCCGGGGCACGGTTCGACAAACACTTCGACGCCGCCAGCATGGTCGCGGATCAGGTTTTTCAGGCGCCGGCTGCCGGCAGTCGCCTCAGTGGTGAGCACCGCGATCCGGCCGCTCCGGGTGTCCTGCGCCGCCGGCTTGATGCCGGGTTCGACACCGACCACCGGGGTGCCCGGATGCGCGGCGCGCAGGGCCTGCACCGCGGCGGCCGTGGCGGTATTGCAGGCCACCACCAGCAGGCCGCAGCCCTGGCCCGCGAGGTGCTCGCCGATGGCCAGCACGCGGCGCTGGATCTGCGCCTCGCTTTTGCTGCCATAGGGGACGTGGGCCGTGTCGGCATAGTAGATAACATCCGCCTGTGGCAGGGTTTCGACCAGCGCCGCCAGCACCGACAGGCCGCCGAGGCCGGAGTCGAAAACGCCGATCATGACGGAGAAGTCGGCGCCGGCGGGACGGCGAAAGGGGCCGGGCGGAACATTGATTCTGGAGCGAGTGAAGCATTCATGGTCGGCAGTTTAGCCTGTGGCGGGCCGCTTGATGACGGCATGGCCTCGACCCGGCCGGGTTACAATGACGGCATGGAAAAAGTCGTGGCTCGTCACCCGCTTCATCAGCCGCCGCGCGATACCGAATACTGGTTGTCGCGCTCTCCCTCGCAGCGCCTCGACGCCGTCGAGATGTTGCGCCTGGCTTGGCTGGAATCCCACCCCGATGCTGTCCAGGGACTTCAAAGAGTTTGTCGCGTTATTAAACGCCCGCGGGGTTGAATATCTCGTAGTGGGCGGCTATGCCATGGCACTGCATGGCCGGCCGCGCCATACCGGCGATCTCGACATCTGGATTCGCCGCAGCCCGGTAAACGCAGAACGATTGATGGCGGTACTGCGCGAGTTCGGCTTTGGCGATGTGGGCCTCTCGCAACAGGATTTCGAGCTTCCCCAGAACGTGGTGCAACTCGGCTACCCGCCATTCCGCATCGACCTGCTGACCGATATCGACGGCGTGGAGTTCGATGCCGCCTGGCCCAATCGCGAAACCACGACACATGACGGGCTGCCGATTCATTTTGTCGCGCTCGCCGACCTCAAGGCCAACAAGCGAGCCAGCGGCCGGCCACGGGATATCGACGATCTCGAACAGCTGCCGTGAGGGCGGCGGTCGTTTTGCGAATCAATCCGTTCTCGCGCCGGCCTTGTACTGGATACTGATGGCAAGAAAGCGCCGGCGTAAAGCCGGTTCGGAAGGATGTCTCAGTTCGGCCATCAGTGGTCATTCCGGGGCCGCGCAGCGGAACCCGGAATCCAGTGGCCCTGCTCGAACGCCGCTGGATTCCCGCGTTCGCGGGAATGATGGCAATGGGCACTCAGCGGAAGCCGGCGGTACAAACGATGCTGAATAGCCTTCGCCTCAAACGACATCCCATGGGCGATTGAGAGAAGTTTCCTTCTCTGTCTTTCAGCCGATCAGGCGACCTTGACCGGGATCCTGCCGATCTTCGCCTGCCATTCCTTGGGCCCGGTGATGTGCACCGAACTGCCCAGCGAATCGACGGCGACGGTGACCGGCATGTCCTTGACCTCGAATTCGTAGATGGCTTCCATGCCGAGGTCGGCAAAACCGACCACTTTGGCCGACTTGATCGCCTTGGCGACGAGGTAGGCGGCGCCGCCCACGGCCATGAGATAGGCCGTCTTGTTGTCCTTGATCGCCTCGATCGCCGCCGGGCCGCGCTCGGCCTTGCCGACCATCGATATCAGGCCGGTCTGTTCCAGCATCATGCGGGTGAACTTGTCCATCCGTGTCGCCGTGGTGGGACCGGCGGGGCCGACCACTTCGCTGCCAACCGGATCGACCGGACCAACGTAATAGATGACGCGGTTGGTGAAGTCGACCGGCAGTTGTTCGCCCCTGGCCAGCATGTCGGCGATGCGCTTGTGCGCGGCGTCGCGGCCGGTCAGCATCCTGCCGTTGAGCAGCAGTTTCTGTCCAGGCTTCCAGGCGGCGACCTGTTCCCGGGACAGGCTGTCGAGATCGACGCGGGTCGCGGACTTGAGGTCCGGCGTCCAGGTCACCGCCGGCCAGTCCTCGAGGCGCGGCGGCTGCAGTTTCGCCGGGCCCGAGCCGTCGAGGTGGAAATGACAGTGGCGCGTCGCGGCGCAGTTGGGGATCAGCGCCACCGGCAGGTTGGCGGCGTGGGTCGGGTAGTCGAGAACCTTGACGTCGAGCACCGTGGTGAGGCCGCCGAGGCCCTGGGCGCCGATGCCCAGCGCATTGACCTTTTCGTGGAGTTCGAGGCGCAGTTCCTCGGCACGGGTCTTTGCA
>CAZGQB010000052.1:0-10361 GCA_964527055.1 uncultured Sulfuritalea sp. | reverse complement strand
AACTGGTCGACCATGTGCGCTATCCGAACCTGGAAGGCGACATCGACACCAAGGGTGTTTGATTAGAAGTCTTATGGAGGAGGAGGAGGGCTAGGGAGCATACCCACCCTCATTCAACCGGCCCCCGGGCAACCGCGGGCCGGTTTTTTTATGTCCAGCCTGGAAGGCTGGACGGCATCCCCAAGCGCAGTGCTCGCGAAATATCAGTTCCATTGTGAGGCAGGCTGCAGGGCGGACTGCAGGGCAGACTTCAGTCTGCCAATTCGCTGCCAAGGCCGGCTGAAGCCGGCCTCACATCTTGTTTTTCCCCGTGCCGCCAGCGCCGACTTTCTGCCGGCGGATCGGAAAGTCAGAAAGGAAGCTCGGGAATGAGTTTCATCAAGTCCGCTCGCTGGGTATCGCGCGCCAGATTCCTCGCCCGCTTCGGTTCGAATGTGACCAGGCGCTTGAGGATCTTCGTCACGTCGTCGGGCCGGTTGGCGTGATGATAGGCCATGCCCAATTGGTAGAAGCCTTCGCCGCTCATCGGCTGCAGTTCGACCACTTTTTCAAGTGCCGTAACTGCGTCATCATGCCGGCCGAGACGCGCATAGGCCATGCCCATGCCGTACCAGGCCATGTCCTGTTGCGGAACTATGCGTACCGCTTCGGTAAAGGCAGCAACCGCCTCCGCCGGCTTGCCCGCATGTTCGCGTACGTAGCCGAGGTTGAACCAGTTGGCGCCATCGTCCGGCGTCAGGGCCAGCGCCGCCTCGAACCACTTTTCCGCGACTGCCCAGTTTTTCCGCTTGGCGGCGATCGCCGCCAGATGGCGCGCCGACTGCACGTCCTGCGGATTGATGCGAAACGCCGTCAGGTAAGCCTCGAAGGCGGTATCTTCGCGACCGAAGAAATGAAACAGCCAGCCGCGTGCATAATGCCGCCAGTGATCGTAATTCATGGGTTTGACCCGACAAAAATGGAGACCGAAACATACCATGAGCCACCCTGAACTGCTTATCCTCGGCGTGCTGCGCGCGCTGGTCGAGGTCGCGATGCTGTTTCTGCTGGGGCAGGGCTTGCTGGGCCTCCTGGCGGGCAGGGGCCGCGACAACAATACCATGTACAAGCTGTTCCTGATCATCACCGGCCCGGTGGTGAAGACCATGCGCCGGGTCACGCCGCGGCAGGTCATCGACAAGCACATCCCCTACATTGCCTTCGGCGTTTTGTTCTGGCTCTGGATCGCGCTGGCCTGGCTCAAGCGCCTGTATTGCGACACCCACATGCTGCAGTGCTTTTGAGCTCGCGCGGCGTGATCTGATCTCCAGAGGAGGAGAGTTTCGGGGGGATCCGGGGCGACCCGCTTCCGCCCGTTTTTTTCCTGGGGCCCGAAAAGGAAAAGTCGGCGCCGGCGGCACGGCGATCCAGAGCGGATCGTTCGGGGATGGGCGTGACGAGCGTGGCACAATGAGTTCCGCCAGACGAAGAGGATCACTACATGCGACTTTCGCTGCGCTTCGTACTTCCATTGATGCTGGTATTAGCCGGCATCGCCTATGCGGTGGCGCCGCTGGTCGACCAGCTGACGCTGAAGTGGTTCGTGCGCGACCTCGACATCCGCGCCGCGCTGATCGCCAATGCCATCCAGGAACCGCTGCAGGAACAGCTGGCGGCAGGCAAGAAGGCCAAGATCGGCGCCTTCTTCGCCCGCATCACCCAGGACGAGCGGCTGTACGCAGTCGGCTACTGCGCCTCGGACCAGTCCGCTGCGCTGGCCAGCCGCGCCCTGCCGGCTGAAATCCGTTGCACCGATCTTTCGCGCTGGGAGGAGCCGGGCGATCATTTGCTTGCCAGCGCCCAGGGCCCCCTGCACATCGCCGTCAAGCCGCTGACGAGCGAACTGGGTCCGGCGGGCAAGCTGGTGCTGATCCATGACATGAGCTTCGTCACGCGCCGCAGCGAGGAAACCAAGCGTTACGTGTTCTATTTCTTCATGGCGCTGGCGGCGGCGGTGTCGCTGGTCACGGTGATCATCGCCCAGTTGTCGTGGCGCGGCTGGATGGCAGGCATGCGCTCCCTGCTGCGCGGCGAAGGCCTGCTGCGCCAGCCCGAAGCCGGCGCGCACGCGGGGCCGTCGGAGTTCCGGCCGATCGCCCGCGACCTGCAACGCCTGGTCCGCGAACTAGAAGCGGAAACGCGGGCGCGCGACGAAAGCCAGATTACCTGGACGCCGGAGACGCTGCGCGCCATCCTCCACGGCGAACTGCGCGGCGAGGACGTCATCGTGGTGTCGAATCGCGAGCCCTACATCCACCAGCGGCGCGGTGACCGCATCGAGGCGCAGCGCCCGGCCAGCGGCCTGGTCACCGCGCTGGAACCGATCATGCGTGCCTGCTCCGGCACCTGGATCGCCCACGGCAGCGGCTCGGCCGATCGCGAGGTGGTCGACCGCCACGACCGTGTCGCCGTGCCGCCGGACAAGCCTGCCTACCATATCCGCCGGGTCTGGCTCACGGCCGAGGAAGAAGCCGGCTATTACTACGGGCTGGCCAACGAAGGCCTCTGGCCGCTGTGCCACATCGCCCATGTGCGGCCGACCTTCCGCTCGGGCGACTGGGCGCAGTATGTCGCGGTGAATCGCAAGTTCGCCAGGGCCGTGGCCAGCGAGGCCAAGACAAAAGCGCCCATCGTACTGGTGCAGGATTACCACTTCGCGCTGCTGCCGAGGATGATCCGCGCGGAACTGCCCGATGCCACGATCATCACCTTCTGGCACATTCCGTGGCCCAATCCGGAATCCTTCTCGATCTGCCCGTGGGGCGAGGAGGTGCTGGCCGGACTGCTGGGCAGCAGCATCCTCGGCTTCCACACGCAGTTCCACTGCAACAACTTCGTCGATACCGTGGATCGCCTGCTCGAGGCCCGCGTCGACCGCGAATCCTTCACGGTTTCCCTCGGCGGCAAGCTCACGGCAGTCCGCCGCTATCCGATCTCGATTGCCTGGCCGCCGGAAGCGGAACTGATGCAGAAGGACGTGGCAAGCTGCCGCAACGACATCCGCAAGATGAACGGCCTGCCCGCCGGGCACAAGCTCGGCATCGGCGTCGATCGCCTCGACTACACCAAGGGCATCGTCGAACGCTTCCGGGCGATCGAGCGTTTGCTGGAGCTGAATCCCGAGTGGATCGGGCAGTTCAGCTTCGTCCAGATCGCCGCTCCGACGCGCTCGGGGATCGACGAGTACCAGCACCATGAGGCGCAGGTAAGGGCCATGGCGACGCAGATCAATACCCGCTTCGGCCGCGGGGGTCCGCCGCCCATCGTGCTCAAGGTCGAACACCACGATGCGAAGGAGGTATACGAGCACTTCCGTGCCGCCGACCTGTGTTTCGTCAGCAGCCTGCACGACGGCATGAACCTGGTGGCCAAGGAATTCGTCGCCGCCCGCGACGACGAGCGCGGGGTGCTGATCCTGTCCCAGTTCACCGGCGCCGCACGCGAATTGCCCGAAGCCCTGATCGTCAGTCCTTACGATGCCGACCAGTGCGCCGCCGCCTTGCACCTCGCGCTGACCATGCCCGAGACCGAGCAGCGCGACCGCATGCGCCTGATGCGCGGGCTGGTGGCCGAGTACAACGTCTTCCGCTGGGCCGGCCGCATGCTGCTCGACGCCGCCGCCATGCGCCGGCGCGGTCGGCTGACCGGCAAGGGCAGTGGCAGGTCCGTATGAGTCGGGGTTTCCCGCGCCGTCCGCCGGCCGCCTGTGTCGAGTGTGCCTTCTTCCTCGACGTCGATGGTACGCTGCTGGAAATCGCCGACTCCCCGGCCGCCGTGCGGGTGGACAGGGAGTTGCTGGATCTGATCGGGCGCTTGTTCAACGTCAGCGGCGGCGCGCTGGCGCTGGTCAGCGGCCGTTCGATCTCGGACCTGGAAGAACTGCTCGGGGCACGGCGCATGCCGCTGGCCGGGCAGCATGGACTGGAGCGACGCGACGCCGCCGGCCGGCTGTGGATCCATGCCGCGCCACCCGGCGCCAAATGCGCGATAAAGGAGGCGTTGGCGCCGGTGCTGGCTCGCCACCCCGGTTTGCTGCTGGAGGACAAGGGGTTGACGCTGGCCCTGCACTACCGGCAGGCGCCGCATCTGGCCGCGTATGCGCAGCGGTTGATGACGCGGCTGATGCAGGAGGCCGGCGGCGGGCTGGAGTTGCAAAAAGGCAAGCGCGTGATCGAAATCAAGCCGGCCGGCATCGACAAGGGCACGGCGGTGGCCGAATATCTTGCCGAGTCGCCCTTTCGCGGGCGCCATCCGGTGTTCATCGGCGACGACCTGAATGACGAACACGGTTTTGCCGAGGTCAACCGGGCCGGCGGCATGTCGATCAAGGTCGGCCGCGGGGAAAGTTGCGCCCGCTATCGCCTGCCGCATGTCGCGGCAGTGCGCAACTGGCTGAACGACGCACTGAAGGGAGCAGGATGAACACTCTGGACCTGGCCTTGATCGGCAACTGCACCGTGGGCGCGCTGGTCGACGCCCGGGCGAAGATCGTCTGGGGCTGCTTCCCGCGCTTCGACGGCGATCCGGTGTTCTGCTCCCTGCTGCGCAGCAGCGACGACTACGGCTTTGCCGCGGTCGAACTGGCGGATTGCGAACGCACCGAGCAACACTACCTGGAGAACACCGCGATCCTGGTGACCCGGCTCTACGACTGCCACGGCGGCGGTATCGAGGTGACCGATTTCGCGCCGCGCTTCGGCCAGTACGGGCGCATGTTCCGGCCGATGATGCTGGTGCGCCGCATCCGCCGCCTCGGCGGCAGCCCGCGCCTGACGCTGCGCGTGCGGCCGGCCTGCAACGACGGCGCCGCCCGGCCGGAAGTCACCTGGGGCAGCAACCACATCCGCTATGTGGCGCAGGGGCTGACCCTGCGGCTCACCACCGATGCCTCGCTGACCGCGATCCTGCAGGAAACCGCCTTCTTTCTCGAAGACACCGTGACCCTGCTGCTGGGCGCCGACGAATCCGTGCACGAAGCCGCCAACGAGGTCGGCCGCCGCTTCCTGGCGGAGACCACCGAATACTGGAGCGAGTGGGTGCGCTTTCTCGGCATTCCCTTCGAGTGGCAGGAGGCCGTGATCCGCGCCGCGATCACGCTCAAGCTGAATGCCTACGACGACACCGGCGCCATCGTCGCCGCGATGACCACCTCGATTCCCGAAGCGGCGGGCAGCGAACGCAACTGGGACTATCGCTATTGCTGGGTGCGCGACGGCTATTTCGTGGTGAACGCCCTGAACCGGCTGGGCGCCACGCGCACCATGGAACGCTACCTCGGCTACATCGTCAATGTCGCGGCAAATGCCGGCAGCGGCGCATTGCAGCCGGTTTACGGCATCGACGGCCGTGCCGCACTGGATGAGAGGGAAGTCCCGACTTTGGCCGGTTATCGCGGCATGGGCCCGGTGCGCATCGGCAACCTGGCCTACCGCCAGGTGCAGCACGACGTCTATGGTTCCGTGATCCTCGCGGCGACGCATATTTTCTTCGACCAGCGGCTGGTGCGGCGTGGCGATGAAGCCCTCTTCCATCGCCTCGAAGTCCTTGGCGAACAGGCCCGGCACTGCTACGACCAGCCCGATGCCGGCCTCTGGGAACTGCGCGGCAGCGCGCGTGTGCATACTTTTTCGTCGGTGATGTGCTGGGCGGCCTGTGACCGCCTCGGACGAATTGCCGCCCGCCTCGGACTGGCCGAGCGCGCGGCGTACTGGCTTGGCCATGCCTCGCAGATGCACGCGACGATCAGCAAGAAGGCGTGGAACAGCAAGCGCGGCAGCTTCGTCTCGACCTTCGACGGCAAGGCCATGGATGCCAGCTTGCTGTTGCTGGCCGAGGTCGGCTTCCTCGATGCCGCCGATCCGCGCTTTGCCGCCACCGTCGCGGCCGTCGAAAAGGATCTGCGCCACGGCGATTACATTTTCCGCTATGTCGAGAAGGACGACTTCGGCGAGCCGGAGAATGCCTTCCTGGTGTGCACTTTCTGGTATGTCAATGCGCTGGCGGCGCTGGACCGCCGCGACGAGGCGCGGGCGCTGTTCGAGAAGTTGCTTGCCTGTCGCAATCGCCACGGCCTGCTGGCCGAGCACATCGATCCTCGCAGCGGCGAGCAGTGGGGCAATTTCGTGCAGACCTACAGCATGGTGGGCCTGATCAACGCCGCCATCCGTCTTTCCCTGCGCTGGGACCAGGCATTCTGAGTGCCCCGCATCGGCACGCGAATTGCAGCACCCGGCGCAAGCCGGGACTGATCTACACTGTCCGCCTGTGAACATGAATTTCGACCGGCCCCGCCATGCCCTGCTGCCGCCAGATCGCATAATTCTCCAGGAGCCATGATGAACGCAACAGGAAATTTCGCTTGCCGGCTTGCCGGCCTCGGCGTTGCGGCCCTGCTTGCCGTCGGACTGCTTGCGGCCTGCGGCAAACCCGACCCGGCGGCAACGCCGGCGGCAACCCTGCAGCAGAGCCGGAGCCCGTGCCTGACGCCGCGCGCCAATAGCAAAGATACGTTGAGCGCGAGCGACGGCGATTTGTTTTCCGCCGCGGCAGCCGGCGATGCGGGACGGGCCGGGAAGTCGCTTGACGAGGGCGCAAACGTCAATGCCAGCGGTGCGCTGAAGCGCACGCCGCTATTTACCGCCGCATTCTGCGATCGACCGGAGGTGGTGAAGCTGCTGCTGGACAAGGGCGCAACGCAGAACACTGTCGATTCGAATGGCATGGCGCCGCTGCATGCCGCGGTGATCATGGGCGGCGTGGAAACGGCAAAAGTCCTGCTCGCGAACGGAGCCGACGTCAATGTCCGTGATGCTGCCGGCCGCACATCCTTGCATCTGGCCGCTGCAACCAACCAGGTTCCCCTGCTCGAACTGCTGCTGGAATGGAAGGCCAATGCCACGCTGCGCGACAAGCACGGAATGACCGCGGTGTCCCTGGCTGCCAACAATGGCCACGCGCTGCCCGGAACCGTGATCGGGAAGTGGCAGGAGAAGCGGAAACCCACACGCTAGCGGCGCAGGGATCCGCGCTGCGATCCCGCATCATCGATCAAGGGCGACGGCATGGGGCAGACTGCTCTACACTGCCGAACCATGATTCCCGGATTCGACCGCGTCCGCCTCGCCCTGCTGCTGTTGCTGGTCGCCCTGCTCGGCGTCGGCCTGTGGGCCTATCGCGGCGTCGGCGATTCGCTGCGCGAGATTCGCGCCACCGGCCTGCAGACCCTGCTCAATACCCAGGTCGGCACCCTCGAGCAGTGGATCGCGGAACGGCGCCACGAGGCGGAACAACTGGCCGCCGACCCCGCGCTGGCCGGCGGCATGGTCCGGCTCGCTGCCGGCCGCGGCGAGGACCGCGCCCGCCTCGTCGCCGACATCCTCGACCAGGCTGGGTCGATCGGCGTCACGGCGGTACTCGTCATCGACCGGCGCGGCCGGATCCTCGCCGCCAGCGAAGTGGAGCGCACGGGCCGCAGTGTGACGCCCGATTTCCTCGCGCACCTTGACCCGGTGCTGCGCGGTCGGTCCGCTTTCGTGCGGCCCTACAGTACCGCGGGCAGCGTCGCCGGAACGCGCGATATCGGCCGGGCCTGGGTGGCGGCACCGATCGCCGCGGCGAACGGAAAGATAGTCGCGGTGCTCGCCCTCGGTTCGCCGGTCGACAAGGGCTTCGCCAGCCTCTTCGCGGCGGCGCGGCTTGGCCAGAGCGGCGAAGCCTTCGCCTTCGATGCGGGCGGCTGGTTGCTGTCGCCGAGCCGCCATGCCGACGCACTGCTGCAGCGCGGCCTGGCGCCGCGCCTGGCCTTGCCCGCCACCGACGGCGAGGTCCTTACCGCGCTGGCGGCACAGGCCTTGGCGGAACGTGCCGCGGGCGGTGCGGGCATCCTCCTCGCGCCCTACCCGAACTACCTCGGCCGCGATGTCATCGGCGCCTGGCGCTGGCTGCGCGAGCATGACATCGGCGTTGCGGTCGAACTCGAGGCGAGCGAGGCCTATGCGCCGCTGACTTACCTGCAGATCGGCTTCGGCGTGGTCCTGATACTGATCTTTGCTGTCTGGCTGTCCGGATTCCTCTCGCCCAAGGCGCTCGCGGCAATATTGCAGCGGGACGGCCGGGCGCGGCAGATGGGCCCGTACAAGCTGCTGCGGCAGATCGGCGAAGGCGCCATCAGCAATGTGTACCTGGCGCAGCATCGCATGCTCAAGCGCCCGGCTGCGGTCAAGGTGCTCAAGACGCAGAGCACCACGGAGGAATGGACCGCTCGCTTCCAGCGCGAAGTGCAGCTCACCAGCGGACTGCACCACCCGAACACCATCACCATCTACGACTACGGCAGCGGTCCGGGCGGCGAGTTTTACTACGCCATGGAATACCTGGAGGGCCTTTCCCTGGCCGACCTGGTCGAGCGCTACGGGCCGGTACCGCCCGCGCGCACCGCGTTCATCCTGCGTCAGGCCTGCGCCTCGTTGTGGGAAGCGCACTCCTGCGGCCTGGTGCATCGCGACATCAAGCCGCAGAACATCATGCTGTGCGAGATCCGCGGCGAGCGCGACTTCGTCAAGGTGCTGGATTTCGGCCTGGTCAAGCAGATCGGCGGCAGCCAGACGCGCGACCTGACCGCGCACATGCGCATCCTCGGCACGCCGCTCTACATGTCGCCGGAGCGCATCCGCAATCCCGGCGATGCCGACGGGCGGGCCGACATCTACGCGCTGGGCGCGGTCGGCTTTTTCCTGCTTACCGGCCAGCGCCTGTTCGAGACGGAAACCGAGCACGACCTGACCTACCAGGTGTTGCATACCGTGCCCCGCCTCGCTTCCGAGTGTTCCCCCTTCGCGGTGCCGGCGGAACTCGACGCCCTGATCGGACGCTGCGTCGAAAAAGATCCGGCGGCGCGGCCGCAGAGCATCGCGGAAGTCGCCAGCATCCTCGACGGGGTGCTGGTGCATATGCCCTGGACGCGCGGCCAGATCGACGCCTGGTGGAAGCAGAACTGGGTCGGCGAGGGCGATCCGGGGCGCAGGTTCACCGCACCCGTGTCTTGAAAAGACAAGAGGCCAGCCCGCAGGCTGGCCTCTTGTTTGGTGCAGTACTGTTTTAGTGGCCGGAGGCGCTGGAGCTGCCGACGCCGGTTTCCGAGCGGATCAGCTGGGCCGGGAACAGGGCGCGTTCCTTCGCCGCCTGGGCGCTCCTGTCGAGCAGGGAGACGATCCAGATCACCGCGAAGGCCGCCGTCATCGAGAAGATGGCCGACGAGGCGTAGGGGAACAGTGCGGAACCCTTGGGGTTGCCCAGCGAGGCTTCCCACACCGCCGGCGACATGATGGTCAGCGCCACGGAGGAGATCAGGCCGACCGTGCCGCCCGCCACCGCACCCCTGGTGGTGCAATCCTTCCACAGCACGGACATGAACAGCACCGGGAAGTTGGCCGAGCAGGCCACGGCGAAGGCCAGCATCACCATGAAGGCGACGTTCTGCTTCTCGAACACGATGCCGAGCAGCACGGCGAAGATGCCGAGGCAGACCGTGGTGATCTTCGACACGCGCAGTTCGGTCGCCGAATCGACGTTGCCGTGGCGCCACACCGAGGCGTAGAGGTCATGCGACACGGCGGAAGCGCCGGACAGGGTCAGACCCGCTACCACCGCCAGGATCGTGGCGAAGGCCACGGCGGAGATGAAGCCCATGAACAGGTCGCCACCGACTGCCTTGGCCAGATGTACCGCCGCCATGTTGCCGCCGCCGTTCAGGCCCTTGGCGACTTCGCCATTGACGAAGTAGTCCGCCGGATTGGGGATCAGGTTGGTGATGGCGCCGAAGCCGATGATGAAGGTCAGGATGTAGAAGTAGCCGATCCAGGTCGTTGCCCAGCCCACCGACTTGCGTGCTTCCTTGGCGCTCGGTACGGTGAAGAAGCGCATCAGGATATGCGGCAGGCCGGCGGTGCCGAACATCAGCGCCATGCCGACCGAGATCGCCGAAACCGGATCGTTGATCAGTGCGCCCGGCCCCATGATGGCATCATGCTTGGCATGTACTTCGACGGCCTTGCTGAACATCGCCTCGGGGCTGAAGCCGAACTGCAGCATCACCATGATGGCCATGAAGGTGGCGCCGGTGAGCAGCATTACCGCCTTGATGATCTGCACCCAGGTCGTCGCCGTCATGCCGCCGAACAGCACGTAGGTCATCATGATCACGCCGACCAGGCAGACTGCGACGAGGTAGTCGAGGCCGAACAGCAGCTTGATCAGCTGGCCGGCACCGACCATCTGGGCGATCAGGTAGAAGGCCACCACCACCAGCGAGCCGCAGGCCGCGA
>CAZGQB010000051.1:0-10433 GCA_964527055.1 uncultured Sulfuritalea sp. | reverse complement strand
GCAGCCAGGACATGCTCTCGATGTATTACCAGCTGGTGCTGCTGGCGCCGCGCGACGGCACGATCGACATGCCGATCGCCACCGGCCGCAAACTGGCGAATTACCGCTTCGAGGTGCTCGGCGAGGAAACCCTGAGCTTCCCGGCCGGCGAGCGGCAGGCGGTACGAATCAGGACGCGCAGCGGCAACGACCACATCGAAATGTGGCTGCCGGTCGGTGCGGACGAACAGGCGCGCGGCATGCCCCTGAAGATTCGCATCATCGATCGCAAGGGCGACATTTACGACCAGATCGCCGACGACCTGGCGGCAACCGAGACAAAATGAGCGTCACCACCTACCCATTGGTCACAGCACGATGAACCAGGACAGAAAACAGGACCGGCGGCCGCCGGCCGGAGGCGCGAGGTCTCCGGCACGGCTCGGCCCGGCGGCGCCCGGAAAGTCACGCCGTACGGCCGTCGCGGAACCGACCGCGGAGGGGCCCGGCGCGGACCTGCTGAACGCCGCCGTGGCCGCGACGGCAGCTTTGCTGACCTTCGCGCAGCCGGCCGATGCGGCGCTGTCGGCGTTCTTCCGGGCGCGCAAGAGCGGCGCCCGCGACCGCGCCTTCATCGCCGAAACCGCCTATGCCGTCCTGCGCCGAAAGCGGCTGCTGGAGCGTCTCGCCGCCAGCGGGCCGAACCTTGAACCGGCCTTCCTCGCGCCGGGGGCCGCGCCCAGGCGCGCACCCAGAGCCGTTCCCCCCCTCCCCCAACCCCTCCCCCGCGAGGGGGGAGGGGAGATTCGAGAGTCGCTCCGCGACGTTCACGTTAAGGCCGCCGGTGCGCGCCGCATTTCGCCGCGCGAACTCGTACTGCTGTCCTTGTCGCGGGTGCGCGGCATGTCGCAACGCCAGCTGGAAGGCGCGCTGCTGCCGGGCGAAGCCGAATGGCTGGCGAACATCCGGCGCCAGCCGGAACCGGAGCTGACGCTGGCCGAGCAGCTGGATTTACCCGACTGGCTGGTCGAGCGACTGGCGCCGCGGATGCCGGCCGAAGAACTGCTGGCCCTGGCGCGCGCCCTGAACACTCCGGCACCGCTCGACCTGCGCGTGAATACGATCAAGGCCGACCGCGAGGGCGTCATCGCACGGCTTGCCGCCGACGGCATCGCCGCCACACCGACGCCCTACTCGCCGCTCGGCCTGCGCCTGAAGACCAGGCCCTACCTGGCGAAGCATCCTGCGTTTCTCGACGGCAGCATCGAGGTGCAGGACGAGGGCTCGCAACTGCTGGGCTATCTGCTGGCACCCAGGCGCGGCGAAATGGTGGTCGACTTCTGTGCCGGCGCCGGCGGCAAGACGCTGGTCCTCGGCGCCATGATGCGCTCGACCGGCCGCCTGTATGCCTTCGATGTATCCGACAAGCGCCTGGCCAAGCTGAAGCCGCGCGCCGCCCGCGCCGGCCTGTCCAACATCCATCCGGCCTGCCTGTCCGGCGAGAACGACTCGCGGGTCAAGCGTCTGCAAGGCAAGGTCGACCGCGTGCTGGTCGATGCGCCGTGTTCGGGGCTGGGCACGCTGCGCCGCAACCCCGACCTCAAGTGGCGCCAGTCGCCGCAGAGCGTCGACGAACTCACCACCAAGCAGGCCGCCATCCTCGCCGCGGCGGCCAGGCTGCTGCGCCCCGGCGGCCGCCTGGTATATGCCACCTGCAGCATCCTCGCCGAAGAGAACGAGGACATCGTCGATGCCTTCCTCGCCGCGCATGCCGGCTTCCATCGCCTTTCGGCACAGGAGGTGCTGGCGGCGCAGGACATCGCCATCGACTGCGGCGCGGACATGCGCCTGTCGCCGCAGATACACGGCACCGACGGCTTCTATGCGGCCGTGCTGGAACGGGCCAAGTGAAGCACCTTCTCTCTTCGCTGCTGCTTTGCCTGACGGTCGCCGCAGGAGCTGCGCCGCTGCCGGCGACGGGGACGGTGGAAGTGCTGTTCGCACCCTGGGACGATGCCGAGGGCGCAATCGTCCGCGCGCTGGGCAAGGCGCGCGAAAGTATCCATGTGCAGGCCTACCTGCTGACCAGCCGCTCGATCGCCAAGGCGCTGCAGGAGGCGAAGGCGCGCGGCGTGGCGGTGGAGATCGTGGCCGACCGCGAGATGCTGGAAAAAAGTGACAAGTCGCTACTGCCCCAGTTACAGGAAGGCGGCATCCCGGTCTGGCTGGAGACCCGTTACGCCGCGGCCCATAACAAGGTGCTGCTGATCGATGCCACCCGGGCCGATGCTGTCCTCATCACCGGCAGCTACAATTTCACCTGGTCGGCGCAGGCACGCAACGCGGAAAACCTGCTGATCCTGCGCGGAAATCCGGCGCTGGTGCAGCGTTACCTGGACAACTGGCGGCGCCATCGCGACGACGCCGTGAAGATGAACGGAGGCCCATGAAATGAAGCATAGCCCGACGGTCAGGGTGTGGCAGGAAATCCATGCGTATCTGAACGAAGCGGATTTCGGCTGGCAATTGCTGGTCCTCGGTGGCTGCCTGCTGCTGGCCCTGTTCGGCGAACGCCTGTTGCGAAGCCACCGGCCCGCGGACGGCCGTGCCTGGGAACTCGGTCACGGCGGCTTGCAGCGCGTCGCCTTTCCTTTGCTGGCGCTGCTGCTGGTGCTGCTGGCACGCGCCGTGGCCCAGGGGTGGATCAGCGTCGGCCTGTTCGCCGTGGCGATATCGCTGCTGGCCTCGCTGGCCGTGATCCGCGTGGTGTTTTATGTCTTGCGCGTGAGCCTGGTCGGGGCAACCTGGCTGGCCTCCTTCGAGAAGGTTTTCGCGCTGCTGGTATGGGCCATCGTCGCCCTGCACATCATCGGCCTGCTGCCCGACCTGATCGCCGTGATCGAATCGGTGGGCCTCAATGTCGGCAAGCAACGACTCAGCCTGTGGGACCTGCTGCAGGGCCTGGTCGCCGTGCTGGTTACCGTGCTGGCCGCGCTTTGGCTGTCCAGCGCGATCGAGGCGCGCCTGGACCGCGCGGCCGGCCTCGACGACAACCTGCGCCAGGTCTTCGCGCGCCTGTCGAAGTCACTGCTGATCGTGCTGGCGGTGCTGATCGTGCTGCCCCTGGTCGGCATCGACCTCACCATGCTTTCGGTGTTCGGCGGGGCGTTGGGTGTCGGCCTCGGCCTCGGCCTGCAGAAGATCGCCAGCAACTATGTATCGGGCTTCATCATTCTGCTCGACCGTTCGATCCGCATCGGCAACACCATCGCCGTCGGCAACGACCGCGGCGTGGTGACCAGCATCACCACGCGCTACACCGTGCTGAAGAATCCCACCGGCCTGGAATCCCTGGTACCCAACGAACTGCTGGTTGGCTCGGTGGTGCAGAACGAGTCCTACAGCGATACCCAGATGCGCATCGCCTTGCCGGTGCAGGTGGCCTACGACAGCGACCTCGAGCGCGCCATGGCGATCATGGTGGCCGCCGCGCAGGCCCAGCCGCGCGTGCTAGCCGAGCCGGTGCCGGCGGTCTTCCTCAAGGAATTCGCCGACTCGGGCATCAATCTCGAACTCGGCGTCTGGATCGCCGATCCGGACAACGGCAGCGGCCTCTTGCGCTCCGAAATCAATCTGGCGATCTGGCGCGAGTTCAAGCAGGCCGGCATAAGCATTCCCTTTCCGCAGCGGGAAGTCCGGATACTCGACGAAGGCAGGCCATGAGCGAAACGCGACTGATCCACGGTTTCCATGCCGTCACCGCCAAGCTGCGCCACGCCGCCGACGACATCCGGGAGATCACCGTCGCCGAAGGCCGCCAGGACGGGCGCATGCGCGAGTTGCTGAAGCTGGCGGAAAGCCATGGCGTGCGCGTGATCCTCGCGGACGCCAGGCGCCTCGACGGCCTGGCCGGCGGCGGCCGGCACCAGGGTGTGGTGGCGAAGGTCGCGGCGCAGGCGAAGCACGTGACGCTGGACGACGTGTTCGACGGCCTCGGTGAGCCGCCGCTGCTGCTGGTGCTGGACGGCATCACCGATCCGCACAACCTCGGCGCCTGCCTGCGCGTGGCCGACGCGGCCGGCGCGCATGCCGTGGTGGCACCGAAGGACAGGGCCTGCGGCCTCAATGCCACCGCCATCAAGGTCGCCAGCGGCGCGGCCGACACGGTGCCGTACATCGTCGTCACCAACCTAGCACGGTCCTTGCGTGGAATGCAGGAGCGCGGGATCTGGGTCATCGGCGCGGCGGGCGAAGCGGACAGGGAACTCTATGCCATCGACCAGAAGGGCCCCTGTGCCTGGGTGCTCGGCGCCGAGGGCGATGGCATGCGCCGCCTGACGCGCGAGACCTGCGACGAACTGGCCAAGATCCCGATGCACGGCGGCGTGGAGAGCCTCAACGTGTCGGTTTCGGCCGGCATTTGCCTCTTCGAGGCACGGCGCCAGCGCGGCACCTGAGCGAGGGCTGCCGGTCTGGTCGTGACCCGCGGCATTGCGTTACACATTGCCGTTTGGGACGGTACGCTATGCCCATTCACTATTGTTTCCTGCTATTCTTAAACGGGTCGATTTTCCGCCGGCGCAACGTGCAGCGGCCGGAAGCCGCGGCAGGTGCCATGCGTACCTTCCCGGTCGTTCGCGGCGTGGCTTGCGGCGCGCGGTTCAGCGCAGGCGCCCGGTGGCCGGCGATCTTCATGGAGTGGTGGAAGTGAACAAGGACTATGTTTTCTGGGCGCTCTTTGGGCTCGTTCTGGTCGGCATCGGCGTCAGCCTGTGGGATCGCCGCCGCCGGTCGCTGAAGGCGAAGGAACTTGAGGAGGCCTACCGCGCGGGGCTCGCGGCCGCTGCAATGAACAAGTCCGGCGGCGGTCCCGCGACGCAACCCCCGATCAGGCCTGCCACCGGTACGCAGGAGGCCGCCTTCGATCCCAACGCGACGCGGGTTCATTTTCGCGGGTCCGCGGATGTTGCGCCGGCCGCATTGCAGCATCGCAATGCGGCGCCGCTGCCGCCGGAAAGAACGCCCAGGCTGGTATGTGTCAGCGGTAGCCAGAAGGACCACAGCTTTCCGGTTACGGCTGCCGGCATCACCATCGGCCGGGAAGCGAAAAACGATGTCGTCCTCTCGGATCCGCGGGTGTCATACCACCATGCCTGGATCGGCATCGTCGACCACAAGGCGGTGCTGCGCGACCTCGGCTCGACCAACGGTACCTTCCTCAATACGCAGATTGAAACCCCCGTCAGCGAGGTCGCCCTGACCCCCGGCGACACGATTTTCTTCGGCGGGCACGGACGCGACCAGTTTCGTTTCGTGCTGGACTGAGCGACGCTGCGCACCGGCGCCCGGCGGCGATCGTCAGCGTTCCTCGGTGAGCAGCGATACCCCGAGCAAGGCGCGACGCTTCAGCCAGGGGCTGGGACGGTAGCGCGGATCGCCGTAGAAATCCTGCATGGCTTCCAGGACCGACAGTATCTTGCGCGGCCCGAGGGCGTCGCCGAAGGCGAGCGGCCCGTGCGGGTAGCCGAGGCCGAGCCTGACCGCGCGATCGATGTCGGCCGGGCTTGCGATGCACTGCTGGGCGATGTCGCAGCCGATGTTAACGATGCAGGCGACGATGCGCTGGGCGACGAAGCCGGCGCTGTCGCGGATCATGCTGACCGGTGTGCCATCCGCGGCGAACAGGGCATGCGCGGCATCACGCATCGTCGGGTCAGTCAGCGGCGTGGTCATCAGGCTGCGGCGGGCACCCCCGCCGGCCGTGATGCCGAACAGGCAGTCGATGCCGACGGCGTGCTGCGGGTCGAGTCCCTGCTCGACGCAGCAGGTGGTGACGTCGGCGCCGAGCGGAGTGACGATGCACAGGGCATCCTTGCCAGGCGTGTAGTCGGATTCGACCGCGACACCGGCGGCTGCGGCGATTTCGCGCAGGATGTCGGCCCATTCCGGATGGGTCTGGCTGACCCAGACGCGGTCGGGCAGGGCGGTCGGCGCGGCGGTATCCGGGACGATTGCGGCCTTGCCTTCGGCGTAGTCATAAAAGCCGCGCCCGGTCTTGCGACCGAGCAGGCCCCCGATCAGGCGCTGGGCGGCGATCGGCGAGGGCCGGTAACGCGGCTCCTGGTAATACTGGTGGTAGATCGACTCCATCACCGGCTGCGAGACATCGAGGCCGGTGAGGTCCATGAGTTCGAAGGGGCCCATGCGAAAGCCGGCGGCCTCGCGCATGATGCAGTCGATCTCGCGGAAATCGGTGATGCCTTCGCCGAGGATGCGCAGCGCCTCGGTCACGAAACCGCGCCCGGCATGGTTGACGATGAATCCGGGCGTGTCCTTCGCGCGCACCGCCGTGTGACCCATGCGCCGACCCAGTTCAAGGAGCGCGTCGGCAGCCCATGGCGCGGTGAGCAGGCCGTCGACGACTTCGACGATCTTCATCAGCGGCACGGGATTGAAGAAGTGGAAGCCGGCGACGCGCTCCGGTCGCTTGCAGGCGGCAGCGATCGAGGTGACCGAGAGCGACGAGGTATTGGTGGCGAGGATGCAGTCGGCGGCGATGATGTCTTCCAGTTGCTGGAACAAAGCCTTCTTGACGTCCAGGTCTTCGACGATGGCTTCGACGATGACTTGCGCCACAGCCAGTTCGTCGAGGCGTCGCACGACTTCGAGCCTGGTCGAGGCGGCGGCCAGCGCAGCGGCGGATAGCTTGCCTTTGTCGGCCAGCTTCGCCAGGGTGCCGACCACGGTTTCGCGGGCATTGGCGGCGGCGCCGTGCAGGGCGTCGAACAGCAGTACGCGGACGCCGGCCTGGGCCGCGATCTGGGCGATGCCGCGACCCATGGCGCCGGTGCCCACGATGCCGAGGCATAGCGATGGCGACTGGATGTCAACGGGCATGCGGGTTCTCCTCGGGGTGTTGCCGGCCGGTAGTTCAGGCGTGGCCGGATATGCGGCTCAGGGTCCTACCAGAGTTTCCACCAGGGCTCTTTCTGATTCAGGCCGCGCACGTAGTACTCGCTCCTGGGGAAGTTCCGGCGCATCACGCGCTCCGCGTCGTCGCGCAGGTCGGCCATGCCGAGTGCATCGTAAGCCTTGATCATGATGAACAGGGCCTCTTCGTTGGCGGGAGCATCCGGATAGGTCTTGACCGCGTTTTGCGCCCGGTTGACGGCGGCAATGTAGGCTTCACGCTTCATGTAATAGCGGGCGACATGCACCTCGTGAGAGGCCATGGCGTTGATCAGGTACTTCATGCGTGCCGTGGCATCCGGCGCGTACTTGCTCTCGGGGTACTTGGTGACCAGCACCTTGAATGCGTCGAAGGAGTCGCGTGCCGCCTTGGGGTCGCGCTCGGTGAGGTCCTGCAGGGTGACGTAGCCCATCAGGCCGAGGTCCTCGTTGAAGTTGGCGAGGCCCTTGAGGTAGTAGGCGTAGTCGACGTTGGGATGGTTCGGGTGCAGGCGGATGAAGCGGTCGCAGGCGGCGATCGTCGATGCCGCCTCGCCCTGCCGGAAATAGGCGTAGGCGACTTCCAGCTGCGCCTGCTGCGCGTAGCGGCCGAAGGGGAAACGGGCTTCGAGCTTCTCGAAGTACTGGATGGCCTTGTCATAGGCGCCGTCGTTCATCGCGCTTTTGGCTTCGCTGTAGAGCTTGTTGGCGGACCAGCCGGCGGTCTCGTCCTTCTGCTCGGGCAGCATGCCGCAGCCGCCCAGCAGGCCCGTGCCGAGGCTCGCGCCAATGACCACGATCGGGGCGAGCGCCCGCAGGAATGCCGCTAAACTACGCATGGTGAAAACCTCGCACGAATTTCCGGCGGATTATAGCCCAAGCCCCGCCGCGCCCCGGAACGCGGAGGTTCCTCCCGAATGGGCCGGCTGGCGCTTCGACGCGGTGCTGGCCAAGCTCTTTCCCGAGCACTCGCGCAGCCGCCTGCAGGGCTGGCTGAAGGAGGGTCTGATCCGCCTCGATGGCGCCACGGTCGAACCCAAGCGCAAGGTCTATGGCGGTGAGCGGATCGTCTTCGCGGCGGAGTTCGCCGCCCATCTCGCCGCGGTCTCGGCGGCGAATCTTGCCGATGCGGCCGAAAGCATCGCGCTCGCCGTGGTGTTCGAGGACGACGACCTGTTGGTGATCGACAAGCCGGCCGGTCTGGTGGTCCATCCGGGCAACGGCAACGCCTCGGGCACCCTGCTCAATGCCCTGCTCTACCACGCGCCGCAGTTGGCCGGCATTCCCCGCGCCGGCATCGTGCATCGCCTGGACAAGGACACCAGCGGCCTGCTGGTGGTGGCGAAGACGCTGACGGTGCAGACCGACCTGGTGCGCCAGATGCAGGCGCGCTCCGTCAGGCGGCATTACCTCGCGCTGGCGCTCGGCACGGTCGAACGCGACGGCACGGTCGATGCGCCGCTCGGACGTCATGCGGTGCAAAGGACGAAAATGGCCATCGTCCGTGCCGGCGGCAAGGAAGCGCGTACCCATTACGCGGTGCTCGAGCGCTTCGCCAGGGCCACCTTGCTCGAATGCCGCCTGGAAACCGGGCGCACGCACCAGATCCGCGTCCACCTGGCGTCGATCAGGCACCCGTTGGCCGGCGATCCGGTGTACGGCAAGACGAAAAGCGGCGATGTGCGCCTCGACGCATTTCCGCGCCAGGCGCTGCATGCCTGGCGTCTGGCGCTGCGGCACCCTGCAGGCAGCGGGGAGATGGCGTGGGAGTCGCCCTTGCCGGCGGACTTCGCGCAACTGCTGGAATCCTTGCGTGCCTGAATTCATCCTGCCCGACTGGCCGGCCCCTGTCGGGGTGCGCGCCCTGGCGACGACGCGCGGCGGCGGGGCGAGCGCGCCGCCGTGGCAAGGCTTCAACCTCGGCGACCATGTCGGCGACGATCCGCGGGCGGTGGCGGCGAATCGTGCCTTACTGCGGCGCGAACTGCCGGCAGAGCCCGTGTGGCTGAGCCAGGTGCACGGCATACGCTGCGTCGATGCCGCGCTGGCGAAGCCGGGCGCGCAGGCTGATGCCAGTTTCACGCGGCAGCGTGGCGTGGTCTGCGCCGTACTCACCGCCGACTGCCTGCCGGTGCTGCTGTGCGACCAGCGTGCGGCCGTGGTCGGCATCGCCCATGCCGGCTGGCGCGGTTTGGCCGCCGGCGTCATCGAGGCGACGGTGGCGGCCATGGGCGAACCGGGCAGCGCGTTGATGGCCTGGCTCGGACCGGCGATCGGACCGCAGGCTTTCGAGGTCGGCGGCGAGGTGCGCGAACTGTTCCTCGCCGGCGATGCCGCAGCGGCGGACGCCTTCGTCCCCGCCGCCGGCGGGAAATGGTTGTGCGACATCTACCGCCTGGCACGCCTGCGCCTGCAATCACTCGGGATTCGCCGTGTCGCCGGCGCCGACTTTTGCACGGTCAATGATGGGGAGCGGTGGTTTTCCCATCGCCGCGACGGCGTCAGCGGACGCATGGCCAGCCTGGTCTGGCTGGAGTAGTGCCGTCGGCTTATTCGTCGGTCGCCGCGCGGGGCGCGTCCGGTTTGTTTTTTCCGTTTTCGCTGCGCTCCGCCGCTGCCCGGTTGCGCCGCCGCTGCGGCGTGCCGAACAGCCAGAGGAAGAGGGCCAGCGGCGCGAGTCCGTAAAAGGTGAACGTAAGCACGGCAGCGGTAATATTCGCTTCCGTGGCCGCCATGAGCAAGGTGACGTAGAGCCAGCCGATCGCGATTACATACATGCCAGGATTTTACGGACATGCGACGGCGAGCGCCTCGCTTGACAGTGTTTATTGTGCAGTGCAAAATTAAGCCCGCTTTTTCAGGAGTCCCGGATGTCTTCCACCCCCGACCAGAATGCCGCGATGCAAGCCATGTTTCAGGCTGGAAACGCCATGGCGCAAGGTTTCAGCCAGTTCCTCGCCCAGCAGCAGCAAAGGGCGGCCGCAACCCCGGGGGGCTTGAATCCGGCCGCATGGACTGCCGAGTCGGAAGCGCTCAAGGCGCTGCAGCAGGAATGGATGGGGCGGCATGCGCAGCTCTGGCAGGGCATGCTGGGCAAGGCGCCCGACCAGCCCGCGCCGCAGGTCGCCGCCACGGAGCCCGGCGACAAGCGCTTCGATCATCCGTCGTGGAGCGCGAGCCCGGTCTATGACTACCTGCGCCAGGCCTACCTGATCAATGCCGAATACATGATGCGCATGGCCGATGCCGCGCCGGTCGCCGACGGCCAGGCCAAGACCCGCATGCGCTTCATGGCGCGGCAGATGATCGACGCGATGGCGCCGTCCAACTTCCTCGCCACCAATCCCGAGTTCGTCCAGACCGCACTCGAAACCAAGGGCGAAAGCATCCAGCAGGGCATCCGGAACCTGCTGGGCGACCTGGAAAAGGGCCGCATCTCGATGACCGACGACAGCGCCTTCGAGGTCGGCCGCAATCTCGCGGTCTCCCCCGGCGCGGTGGTGTAC
>CAZGQB010000050.1:0-10602 GCA_964527055.1 uncultured Sulfuritalea sp. | reverse complement strand
CGGCGATGCGGCCGGCGTCCTTGGTGGCCTGGCGCTGGCTGTCGTTGAAGTAGGCGGGCACGGTGATCACGGCCTCGGTGACTTCCTCGCCGAGGTAGTCTTCCGCCGTCTTCTTCATCTTGCGCAGCACTTCGGCGGAGACCTGCGGCGGCGCCATCTTGTTGCCGCGCGCCTCGACCCAGGCGTCGCCGTTGTCGGCCTTGACGATGCGGAAGGGCATCAGGTCGATGTCCTTCTGTACTTCCTTTTCCTCGAAGCGGCGGCCGATCAGGCGCTTGACCGCAAACAGGGTGTTCTTGGCGTTGGTCACCGCCTGGCGCTTGGCCGCGGCGCCGCACAGGATCTCGCCGTCTTCCGCATAGGCGACGATGGACGGCGTGGTGCGCGCGCCTTCCGCGTTTTCGATGACCTTGGGCTTGCCGCCTTCCATGATGGCGACGCAGCTGTTGGTGGTGCCGAGGTCGATGCCGATGATCTTGCCCATGATTTTTCCTTTAAGAATGTTGCTCGCCGGGGATATTCCGCAGCGAATCTCTATGCCTGATATGGGGGTATTGCGGGTGGCTTCAAGCCGCCGGTCCAGCTTTCGCTTTCGAAACCATCACCAGTGCCGGACGGATCACGCGGCCGTGCAGGGCGTAGCCCTTCTGCAGGACGCTGAGCACGGTGTTGGCCTCGGTTTTCTCGTCCGGCGCCTCGATCTGGCCGATGGCCTGATGGAAGTTCGGATCGAACTTCTGGCCGAGCGGATTGATTTCGGCCAGGCCGGATTTCTCGAAGGCCGCCACCAACTGGCGCAGGGTCAGTTCGACACCTTCCTTGAGGTGTTCGGCACTCTGGTTGTCGCTGGCCAGGGCGGCTTCGAGGCTGTCCTTGACCGCCAGCAGTTCGCCGGAGAACTTCTCGACGGCGAACTTGCCGGCCTTGCCAATGTCTTCCTGGGCGCGGCGGCGGATGTTTTCGCCTTCGGCCTTGGCGCGCAGCCAGGCATCGTGGTGCTCGGCGGCCTTGAGTTCGGCGGCCTTGAGCAGGTCTTCAAGGCTGGGCATCACCGTTACGTCCGGGCTCGGGTCGATAGTTATGCCTCCGGCGGAGCCGGGGGCGGTATCCCTTGCGGACGGCGCTGGCGGTACGGCATTTTCCGGCAGTGCTTCGGGGTTCGGGGTGCTGGTGTTGTCCTGCATGGGTCGGGCTCCTCAAGAAACCCGCCGCAGATGAGGGCGATTCCGGCGGGTTCAAGCCCCGTCGGCAAGAAATGTTTCAGGCCTGGCTGCGCACCCAGCGCATCAGGCTGCCGGCGTCCATTGCTCCGGACTGGCGTGCGATCTCCCGTCCCTTGCGGAACAGGATCAGGGTCGGAATGGAGCGGATGCCGAAGCGTGCCGCAAGCTGCTGTTCTTCCTCGGTATTGAGCTTGGCCAGACGGACCGCCGGTTCCAGTTGGCGGGCGGCCTCGGCGAAGGCCGGGGCCATGGCGCGACAGGGGCCGCACCACGGCGCCCAGAAGTCGACCAGTACCGGCACGTCGGAACGGCCGACATGGCTGTCGAAGCTGGTCGCATCGAGTTCCAGCGGTTCGCCGCGAAACAGGGCCGACTTGCATTTGCCGCAGGTCGCGCCGTCGCCCAGGCGGTCGGCCGGCAGGCGATTGGGAACGTGGCACTGCGGACAGACGACTATGAGGCTTTCAGCCATGACGGGCTCCATATATCAGTTACAGCTGATATATGGCCGGCAGCCGCCAGTTCAAGGGAGCTTCAGGATTTGGCGCCGAGGGCAGCCGCGCGCTGTTGCGCCTCGGGGTCGGTCGTGGCGGCCAGCGTCCAGCCCGCCAGGTGCCGGGTCACCAGTCCGCCCAGCGCGGCAATCCAGTCGGGTCGTGTATTTACTGCCGGGATGTAGTGGTACTCGCCGCCGCCGGAAGACAGGAAATCACCCTTGCAGTCCATGGCGATCTCCTCCAGCGTCTCCAGGCAGTCAGCGACGAAGCCGGGACAGATCACATCGACCCGCCGCGTCTTCTCGTGGCCGAGTTTTTCCAAGGTCGCCTGGGTATAGGGCTGCAGCCACTCGGCCTTGCCGAAGCGCGACTGGAAGGTGATCAGGTACTGGTCCGTGGCAAGGCCAAGGCTTTCGGCGATCAGGCGGCCGCTCTTCTGGCATTCGCAGTAGTAGGGATCGCCGAGGTCGAGCGAACGCCGCGGCAGGCCGTGGAAGCTCATCAGCAGCTTGTCCGGGCGACCATGAGCGGCCCAGTGTTCCTTCACCGTCGCGGTGACGGCGGCGATGTAGCCGGGATCGTCGTGGAAATGCTTGATGAAACGGAATTCCATGGGATTGCGGCTGCGCTTGATCCAGTCCGCGACGTCATCCATCACGCTGGCCGTCGAGCTGGCGGCGTATTGCGGGTAGAGCGGCACTACCAGCACGCGCTCGACGCCATCGCGCTTGAAGCGGTCGAGGACGCCGGCGATCGAAGGTTGGCCATAGCGCATGGCCCAGGCCACCGCGAGGTCCGCGGTGCCGGCTTCCCCCAGCCAGCCCTTGAGCAGTTTGGCCTGACGCTCGGTGTGCACCTTCAGCGGCGAACCTTCCGCCATCCATATCTTGGCGTACTTGGCCGCCGATTTACCCGGCCGCAGGTTGAGCACGAAGAGATTGAGGATCAGCCACCAGACGAGGCGCGGTATTTCGACCACGCGCGGATCCCAGAGGAACTGTTTGAGATAGGGACGCAATGCCGCGGCTGTGGGAGCTTCCGGCGTGCCGAGGTTGACCAGCAGTATGGCAGTGCGGCGCGGGGCGCCGTGGTTGGGCGCCGGTTCGGGAGCGTAGCGGGGCATGGAGTCTATCTCAGGAGGAATCGTACCCCGCGCCGCCGGGCGTTGGGATGCGATGCGAGGCGGAGGGAGCGCGGCATGGTCTCTCCATGCAAGTGACCGACAACGTGGCAGTGCGCCCAACGCCCGACGGCCCTCTGGGTTGAAACCAGGATCGGATGGATGCAAGGCGCAGTGCGCAGCCAATGGGTTGTCCCATTGGCAAGCGCTGCAACGCCGCAGACGCCGATCCTGGTTTCAACGCGGGGCATGATTCCTCCTGAGATAGGCTCTTAGGGTGCCGAGAGTGCCGAAGAGAGAAGTTTCGCGGTGATATCGACGATGGGAATCACCCTTTCGTAGGCCATCCTTGTCGGGCCGATGACGCCGATGGTGCCGACGATCTGCCCGTCGACCTCGTAGGGCGCGGCGACCACGCTGCATTCGTCCAGCGGCGCGATGCCGGATTCGCCGCCGATGAACACCTGCACGCCTTCGGCGCGGCTCGACAGTTCAAGCAACTGGGCCAGTCCGGTGCGCTGCTCGAACAGGTCGAACAGGCGGCGCAGGCGTGCCATGTTGGACGACAGGTCTTCCACGCCGAGCAGGTTTTTCTCGCCGCTGATGACGTATTGCGTCGAGGTGTCGGAAATTGCCTGGTTGCCGGCGTCGAGCGCGGCTGTCATCAGTTCCGACATGTCGGCGCGCAACTGGCGCAGTTCTTCGACCACGCGCGCGCGCACCTGGTCGAAGTCGAGCCCGAGGCAGTTCTGGTTCAGGTAGTTGGCGGCCTCGATGAGTTCAGACGGACTGTAGTTGCGCTGGGTGAACAGGATGCGGTTCTGGACGTCGCCGTCGGCGGTGACGATGATCAGCAGGACGCGCTTGTCCGACAGGCTGAGGAACTCGATCTGGCGGATGCGCGGCTGCTGGCGGCGCGGTGCCACGACGATGCCGGCGAAGGCCGTGAGCTGGGAAAGCAGTTGCGAGGCATGGCTGATCACGAGCTGCGGCTGGTCGGGCTGGATCGCCCCCTTGATTTCTGAGAGCTCGGCACTTTGCAGCGGTTTGACGGTGAGCAGGGAATCGACGAAGAGCCGGTAACCCAGCGCGGTCGGCACGCGTCCGGCCGAGGTGTGCGGGCTGGCGATGAAACCCATCTGTTCCAGGTCCGACATCACGTTGCGGATGGTCGCCGGCGAAAGCTCCAAGCCCGAGTACCTGGAGAGCGTGCGCGAGCCTACCGGCTGACCTTCGGCGATATAGCGTTCGATCAGGGTTTTCAGCAGGGTTTGCGCGCGCAAGTCGAGCATGGGACGATTCTAGCAGCCAGTTTGGCCTGCCCCGCGAAAGGCCGTTGTGCCGGCTCGCTGCGCCCGATTCCTGAAAAAAGGCCCCGCCCAAATGTGGTTTAATCGGATGCATGAACGCCGCCGCATCCAATGCCTTCAACTCCGTCGCGCTGATCGGCAAGTACCAGAGCCGGGAAGTCGCCGAGTCCCTGCGGGCGCTCGCCACGTTTCTGAGCAAGCGGGGGGTCGAAGTTCTGCTGGAGGAAGACACGGCGGCGGCGGTCGGCGCCAACGGTTATGCGGTCGCCAGCTACGGGATGATAGGCGAGCGGGCCGAACTGGCGGTGATCCTCGGCGGCGACGGCACCATGCTCAATGCGGCGCGCCGCCTGGCGCAGTTCGACGTGCCGCTGGTCGGCATCAACCAGGGGCGGCTGGGTTTCATGACGGACATCGCGCTGGATGCCATGATCGACAGCATCACCGCCATGCTGGAGGGCCGCTTCTCGCGGGAGCAGAGGTTTCTGCTCGACGCAGAGGTGCGGCGCGATGGCGAGCCGGCATTCCGGACACTGGCGCTGAACGACGTGGTGGTCAACAAGGGCGACATCGGCCGCATGATCGAACTGGAAGTCAAGGTCGACGGCGAACTGATCCACATCCTGCGCGCCGACGGTCTGATCGTCGCCACGCCGACCGGATCCACCGCCTACGCGCTTTCCGCCAACGGCCCGATCCTCCATCCCGCGGTACCCGGCGTCGCCATCGTGCCGCTGTGTCCCCACGCGCTGTCGAACCGGCCGATCACCGTCAGCGACAGCAGCACCATCGACATCGCCTTGCTGCCGCCCCACGATGCGCGGGTCCATTTCGACGGCCAGAAGTATTTCGATGCCCGCGCCGGCGACGTCGTGCGCATGGCCCGTTCGCGCCACAACATCACCTTGCTGCATCCTCCCGGCTACAGCTATTTCGCCATGTTGCGGCAGAAGCTGCACTGGAGCTCGACTCCGCGACATTGAGCCATGCTGCTGCGCCTGATCGTCCGCGACTTCGTCATCGTCGACCGCATCGAACTGGAGTTCGGCGGCGGCTTCGGCGCGCTGACCGGCGAGACCGGCGCCGGCAAATCCATCCTGGTCGACGCGCTGTCGCTGGCGCTGGGCGAACGCGCCGATGCCACTGTGGTAAGGAACGGCGCCGAGCGGGCGGAGATTTCCGCCGAGTTCGACGTGGCGCCCGGCAGCGCCCTCGAATCGTGGTTGCGGGAGAGGGATTTCGATACCGATGCCTGCCTGCTGCGCCGCGTGATCGACAACGCCGGCCGTTCCCGCGCCTATGTGAACGGTGCCGCGGCGACGCTCGGGCAATTGCGCGAGGTCGCCGATTTCCTGGCCGACATCCACGGCCAGAACGCGCATCATTCCCTGTTGCGTGCCGATGCCCAGCGCGATTTGCTCGATACGCATGCCGGGGCGCAGGCGCTGGCGCGCGAGGTGGCGGCAGCCTGGGCGGCATGGCGCGCGGCGCGCGAAGCCCGCGCCGAGGCCGAAAAAGATGTCGAGGCCGCGGCGCGCGAGCGGGAACTGCTCGAATGGCAGGTCGGTGAACTGGTCGCCCTCGGTTTCGACGCCGCCGGATGGCAGGAAACCGAGCAGGAACACCGCCGGCTGGGCAACGCCAATGCGCTGCTGGAAGGCGCCGGCATGGCGCTGGCGGCGCTGGAGGACGGGGAAGCCGCGAGCCTGCCGATGTTGCAGCATGCCGGGGCGAAGCTGGCGGAATTGACCTCCTTCGATCCGGCGCTGGGCGAGGCCGCGCAACTGTTCGAGGGTGCGCTGATCCAGCTCGAAGAGTCGGCGCTGGCGCTGCGGCGCTACCAGGATCGCCTGGAGCTTGATCCCGCGCGGCTTGCCGAACTCGACAACCGCATCGATGCGGTGACGCAGATGGCGCGCAAGCACCGGGTCGCACCCGAGGAACTGCCGGCCTTGCTGGAGTCTCTGCAAGGCCGCCTCGCCGAACTCAGTTTGCGCGCCGATCCGGCCGCGCTGGCTGAGCGCGAGCGCAAGGCGGAAGCCGCATTCCGCGAGGTGGCCAAAAAGCTGTCCGCCCTGCGTGCGAAGACGGCGAAGGCCTTGTCCGCCGCCGTCACTGCCGGCATGCAGGAACTGGCCATGGCCGGCGGGCGCTTCGAGGTCGCGTTGACGTCGCTGCCCGCGGGGGCTGCCAGCGGTCTGGAAAACATCGAGTTCCTGGTGTCGGCCAATGCCGGGCAACCGCTGCGCGGCCTGGCCAAGGTGGCCTCGGGTGGCGAGTTGTCGCGCATCGGCCTCGCCCTGCAGGTCATTGCCAGCCAGGCCAATGCCGCCGGCACGCTGATCTTCGACGAGGTCGATGTCGGCATCGGCGGCCGCGTGGCGGAAATCGTCGGCCGCATGTTGCGCGAACTGGGCACGAGCCGGCAGGTGCTGTGCGTCACCCACCTGCCGCAGGTGGCGGCGCAGGCCGGCTGGCAATGGTCGATCGCCAAGGAAACGCGCAAGGGGGAGACGACGTCGACGGTCAAGGTCCTCGACAAGGAAGCGCGCATCGGCGAAATCGCGCGCATGCTGGGCGGCGAGAAGATCACCGAAACCACCCGCCGCCACGCGGCGGAAATGCTCGGCCAGGCTTAGCGCGGGTCAGCCGGGAATCCCGGGTGTGCCCAGCATTGCCGCCACTCCGGTGGCGATGAATACCGCGGCGGCCAGCCAGCGGATATAGTTCAAGGGCAGGCGCGCGGCGAGTTTCTCGCCGACCAGCACCGCCGGCACATTGGCCAGCATCATGCCCAGCGAGGTACCCATCACCACGGCGAACAGTGCGCCCTGGAACTGGGCCCCCAGCGCCACCGTGGCGAACTGTGTCTTGTCGCCCATTTCGGCGATGAAGAAAGCAATGGTGGTGGTGACGAAGGCGCCGGCGGGGTGGATCGTCGGGTCTTCGTCGAGTGAATCCGGGTGCAGCGCCCAAAGGCCGAAAACGACGAAGAAGCCACCGATGATCCATGGCAGCCAGTGCGGCGCGATCAATTGCGCCAGCCAGACGCCGACCGATCCCGCCAGCGCGTGGTTGAGTATCGTGGCGACGAATATCCCGGCGATGATGGCCCAGGGCTTGCGCAGCCGCGCGGCAAGCACGAAGGACAGCAACTGTGTCTTGTCGCCGATCTCGGCGATCGCGACCAGGGCGGTCGCGGTGAGGAAAGCTTCCATGCGGCCGCTAATCGGCCAGCTTGCGGTGCGGACAGTCGGTCTTGTTGCACTCGGCATAGAGATAGAGGGCGTGCTCGCGGACCGTGAAGCCGCGCTCGCGGGCGATGCTGGTCTGGCGTTTTTCGATTGCGGCGTCGAAGAATTCCTCGACCCGGCCGCAGTCGACGCAGACCAGGTGGTCGTGGTGGTTTCCGGCGTTGAGTTCGAAGATCGCCTTGCCCGATTCGAAATGGTGACGCTGCAACAGGCCGGCCTGCTCGAACTGGGTCAATACCCGGTACACCGTGGCCAGGCCGATATCCAGGCCATCGGCCAGCAGGTGGCGATAGACGTCCTCGGCGGTGACGTGGCGCGGCGCGCCCTCGTCCTGCAGCTTGTGGAACAGGTCGAGGATCTTCAGGCGCGGATAGGTTGCCTTGAGGCCGATACTCTTGAGATCGTCAGGGTGTGTCATGGTGCGGCTGGCGCGGCATCAAAGGCTGGACGGGCAGCTATGATATAGTTTTCGCGCTCCGATTGGGATAATCCGGTCGGGTGGAAGCGAGGTTTGCCGAGGCACGGCAGGCATCTCCTGACAGCGATTTCCGGAATTCCCCGATGAAGCGATACCTGTTGCTCCTGCCGCTGCTGGCAGCCTGTTCCAACGGGCCGGTGATTTCCGGTCTGACGCCGGTGGTGACCAGCGTGATCACGCCCTATCGCATCGATGTGCGCCAGGGCAATTTCGTCACGCAGGAGATGGTGGCGCAGTTGAAGCCGGGGCTCAGCCGCGAGCAGGTGCGCTTCATTCTCGGTTCGCCGCTGATTGCCGACATGTTTCATGGCAACCGCTGGGACTATGTTTACAGCTACAAGCAGGGACACGGCGAGGCCCAGCAGCGTACCCTGACGGTTTTCTTCCAGGATAACAAGCTGACGCGCGTTGCCGGCGACGTCGTTGCCGAAGATCCGGCCACGGCCGAGGCGCCCAAGTCCGCCACCAGGGTCATCGACATCCCCGGACCGGCCGCGGCGGCGGCACCGGCCGACGCCGACAAGCAAGAGAAGAAGTAGGACATGGAAAAGATTCGGTATGCGATTGCCGGCAGTTCAGGCCGCATGGGCCGCACCCTGATCGAAGCCGTCCAGCAGGATCCCGGGGCCACCCTCGCGGCTGCTCTGGAGCACGTCTCCAGCCCCTACCTCGGCCGCGATGCGGGCGAACTGGTCGGCGCGCCCTGCGGGGTGAAGATCGTCGCCGATCTGGATGTCGCGCTGGCCAATGCCGATGTCCTGATCGACTTCACCCGGCCGGAGGGTACGCTGCAGCACATCGAGGCCTGCAAGCGCCACAAGGTCGGCATGGTGATCGGCACCACGGGCTTCACGGCGGATGGCAAGGCGGCGATCGCCGAGGCCGCGCGCTCCATCCCCGTCGTCTGTGCGCCGAACATGGCGGTCGGCGTCAATGCCGTGTTCCGCCTGCTCGACGTCGCCGCCCGCATCCTCAGCCAGGGCTATGACATCGAAGTCATAGAGGCGCACCACCGGCACAAGGTCGATGCGCCTTCGGGCACCGCCGTGCGCATGGGCGAAGTCGTGGCGGGCGCGCTCGGTCGCGATCTGTCCGAGTGTGCCGTGTATGGCCGCGAGGGACATACCGGCGAGCGTCCCGCGAGCCAGATCGGTTTTGCCACGATTCGCGGCGGCGATATCGTCGGCGACCACACGGTGCTGTTTGCCGGAGTCGGCGAACGCATCGAGATCACGCACAAGTCGGCCAGTCGCATGCCCTATGCCCAGGGCGCCCTGCGCGCCGGCCGTTTCATGTCCGGACGCGAGCATGGGCTGTTCGACATGCAGGACGTGCTCGGCCTGAAGTGAGGTTCCGGCGCCGCAAGGCGCCGCCTGCGCGTTGCGGCGGGCGGGTCGGCAAGGTATAATTCAAAGGTTTGCCGGGCGCCATGTGAATCAAGCGGTGTCCGGTTCCTGTCGCCGCATTGTCTTGTTCCGGGAGCCTCATCGTGCCTCACTTTCCGCCCGCCCTTCTTGCCCTGGCCGACGGAACGGTGTTTCGGGGCAAAGGCATCGGTGCGAACGGCAGCAGCGTCGGCGAAGTGGTGTTCAACACCGCGATGACCGGTTACCAGGAAATCCTCACCGATCCTTCCTACGCCCGGCAGATCGTCACCCTGACCTACCCCCATATCGGCAACTACGGTGTCAACCGCGAGGATTGCGAGGCCGCGTTCATCCATACGGCCGGCCTGGTGATCCGCGACCTGCCGCTGCTGGCCTCGAATTTTCGCAGCGAACATACGCTCGATGCCTACCTGCGGGCCGCGAACGTGCTCGGCCTGGCCGACATCGACACGCGCAAGCTGACCCGCATCCTGCGCGAAAAGGGCGCCCAGGCCGGTTGCCTCGTATCTGCCAATGCGGCCGGCGAACACCTCGACGCCGATGCCGCCGTGGCCCGGGCACGCGCTTTTCCCGGCCTGGCCGGCATGGATCTGGCTCAAGTGGTCAGCGTGCAGAAGCAATATGCATGGACCGAAGGCGAGTGGCGACTCGGCGCCGGCTTTGCCCGGCCCGAAACGTTTCGCTTCAAGGTCGTGGCCTATGATTTCGGCGTCAAGCGCAACATCCTGCGCATGCTGGCGTCCCGCGGTTGCGATCTCACCGTGGTGCCGGCCAAAACTCCGGCTGCCGAGGTGCTGGCGCTGAATCCCGACGGCGTCTTCCTGTCCAACGGCCCCGGCGATCCCGAACCCTGCGATTACGCGGTGGCGGCGATTCGCGAATTTCTCGACAGGAAGCTGCCGACCTTCGGCATTTGCCTCGGCCATCAGTTGATGGGCCTCGCCGCCGGCGGCAGGACGCTGAAGATGAAGTTCGGCCACCACGGCGCCAACCATCCGGTCAAGGATCTCGAATCCGGACAGGTGCTGATCACCAGCCAGAATCACGGCTTCGCGGTAGATCCCTCGACGTTGCCCGGGAATGTGAAGGTGACCCACGTCTCGCTGTTCGACGGCAGCCTGCAGGGCATGGCCTGGACCGACCGGCCGGCATTCTGCTTCCAGGGCCATCCCGAAGCCAGTCCCGGGCCGCACGACGTGGCCTACCTGTTCGATCGCTTCATCGGAATGATGACAAAATGATGAGCCCCCACGTTCGCAGCACCGGCTCGCTGCCCCCCGAGGGGGCGCATGTCTCCTCGGGACGGCCCGGCGGAGGCATGCATGCCTAAAA
>CAZGQB010000049.1:0-10748 GCA_964527055.1 uncultured Sulfuritalea sp. | reverse complement strand
CCGGCGCCGGCACGCTGGGCCTGCTGATCCCGCCCTCGATCATCATGATCGTCTATGGCGTCGCCGCCGAAGTCTCGATCGCCAAGCTGTTCATCGGCGGCGTGCTGCCCGGCCTGATGCTGGGACTGCTGTTCATGGGCTGGATCGTGGTCTGGGCCCTGCTGAACCCGGATGCGGTGCCACCCGCCACGGAACGCTACAGCTTCGGCCAGAAGCTTTACGCCTCGCGCCACCTGATCCCGGTGGTGCTCTTGATCGCGCTGGTGCTGGGCTCGATCTACGTCGGCATCGCCACGGCGACCGAAGCGGCGGCGCTGGGCGTGGTCGGCAGCCTGGTGCTGGCCGCGGCGCAGAAGTCGCTCTCCTGGGCCACCTTCCGCGACAGCCTGATGGGCGCCACGCGCCTTTACTGCATGATCGCCCTCATCCTCGCCGGCAGCGCCTTCCTCACCCTGTCGATGGGCTACATCGGCCTGCCGCGCCAACTCGCCGAATGGATCGCCGGCCTCGGCCTCGGCCAGTTCGGCCTGCTCTTCGGCCTGATGATCTTCTTCATCATCCTCGGCTGCTTCCTCGACGGCATCTCGATGGTGGTGCTGACCATCGCCGTGATCCAGCCCACCATCGTCGCCGCCGGCATCGACCTGATCTGGTTCGGCATCTTCCTCGTGGTGGTGGTCGAGATGGCCCAGATCACGCCGCCGGTCGGCTTCAACCTGTTCGTCCTGCAGGGCATGACCGGCAAACAACTGCCCTGGATCGCGCGCACCGCCCTGCCCGCCTTCGCGCTGATGATGGGTGCGGTCCTCATGCTCTACGCCTTCCCCGGACTGGTGACCTGGCTGCCGCAGCGCATGGTGGGATGAAGCTGCTTGAGCTAGGCGACGGCGCGCTGACCCTCGAATTCGGCGAGCGCATCGACCCCGACGCCAACGCGCGCGTCATGGCGGCGCGCGACGAGCTGCGGGCGCTGGGCCTCGACGGCATCACCGACATGGTGCCGACCTGGCGCTCGCTGACCGTGCATTTCGATCCCCTGCGCCTGCCCCACGACCGCTTGCGCCAGGCGCTGTTGCAGGCGGCGGAGCAAAAGTCGGCGCTGGCGATACGGCGATCTGCCACGCCCACGATCGTGCCGGTGTGCTTTGGCGGCGAGTTCGGGCCGGATCTGGCCGAAGTCGCGGCCGCCACCGGCCGCAGCGAAGGCGAAGTCATCACCGCGCTCTGCGCGCTCGATCTGCAGGTGGCGCTGATCGGCTTCCTGCCCGGCTTTCCCTACCTCGGCGGCCTGCCCGACTGGCTGGACCTGCCGCGCCGCGCCACGCCGCGCACGGCGGTGCCGGCCCACAGCTTCGCCATTGCCGGCGGCCAGGCCGCGATCTACCCCTGGCAGAGTCCCGGCGGCTGGCACCTGCTCGGGCGCACGCCGCTCGGGCTGTTCGATCCTGCGAACACGCAACGCCCGGCACGTTTCACGCCCGGCGACGTACTGCGCATCGAAGCCATCTCGCTCAGCGAATTTGAGCACCTGCGCGAGCGCCTGCGCCATGCTTGAGATCCTCGCCTGTCCTTTCCCTGCCAGCCTGCAGGATGCGGGGCGCCCCGGCTATCGCCACCTCGGGGTGCCGCTCTCTGGCGCGCTCGACCCGACGTGGCTGGCGCTGGCCAACGCGCTCGCGGGCAATCCGCCGGATGCCGCCGCGATCGAGATGCGCCTCACCGGACCGCGGCTGCGCAGTGACACCGACGTGCTGTTCGCCATTGCCGGCGAGGTCGACGCGCGCATCGTCGGCGAAGCCGGCACGCACGCCGTGGCGGCGTGGCGCAGCCATCGCCTGCGCGCCGGGGAGGAACTGCGCATCGATTCCGTGCGCAGCGGCGTCGCCTACCTTGCCTTTGCCGGCGGTCTCGAGGGACGCCGCGAACTGGGCAGCCGCGCGCGCTACGAACGCGCCGACCTCGGCAGCCCGTTCGGTCCCGGCATGACACTGAAAGTCGGCGCCGGCGGGACGCCGATTCCGCGCCGCCTCGGTGTCGTGCCGGCGCGCAGCGGCGGGCCGCTCCGGGTCATCCCCGGTCCGCAGCGCGAGCGCTTCAGCGATGCCGCCTGGCAAAACCTTCTCGGCAGCGAATTCGTCGTCGGGCGCGAGGCCGACCGCATGGGCCTGCGCCTGGACGGGCCACGACTGGAACACATTGCCGGCGCCGACATCGTCTCCGACGCCGTGACGCCGGGCGCGATCCAGGTGCCCGGCGACGGCCGGCCCATCGTCCTGCTCGCCGACTGCCAGACCGTCGGCGGCTACGCCAAGATCGCCACGGTAATTGGCGCCGACCTGCCGCGCCTGGGCCACGCCCTGCCCGGCACGCGCCTGCGCTTTGCCGCTGTTTCGCTGGAGCAGGCTCTGGCCGCCCGCCGTGCGGCGGCGGATGCGCTCGGCGCCAGCCTCGCCGCCATCGTGCCCGACACGACCGAACCCGACCTCGCCGCCCTCTACGGCGCCAACCTGATCGACGGAGTCATCGATGCCACGAATCAACCTTAATGCCGACCTCGGTGAGGGCTACGGCCCGTGGACCATGGGCGACGACGCCGCCATGCTGGCCATCGTCAGCTCGGCCAATGTAGCCTGCGGCGGCCACGCCGGCGACCCGGACGTCATGCGGCGGACGCTGCGCCTGGCGCAGGAACACGGCGTTTCGATCGGCGCCCACCCGAGCTACCCCGACCTGCGCAACTTCGGTCGCCGCGCCATGTCGTTGGCGCCGGCGGAACTGGAGAACCAGATCGCGGCGCAGATCGGCGCCCTGATGGGCATCGCCGCCATGGAGGGTGTGCGCGTCAGCCATGTCAAGCCGCACGGCGCGCTCAACAACCAGGCCTGCGTCGATCGCGCGCTGGCCGACACGATCTGCGCGATTATTCGGGCCGTCGATCCGGGCCTGATCCTTTTGGCGCCCGCCGCCTCGCAACTGGTCGCCGCCGGGCATGCCGCCGGCCTCGCAGTGATCGAGGAGATCTTCGCCGATCGCGCCTACCTGCCCGATGGCCAGCTGGTGCCCCGCTCGCAACCCGGTGCCATGGTCCACGGCGCCGCGGCCTGCCTCACCCACGTACTGGAAATGCTCGACGCCGGGGCGCTGATCGCAACCGACGGCACCCGCATCCCGACACCGATCGGCAGCATCTGCGTCCATGGCGACAGTCCCGGTGCCATAGATATCGCGCGACATCTGCGCCGGGAATTGGCGGCCATCGGCTACGCAAGCGTACCCTTGCCCGCGCTTGCGACCGGAAACTGACGGTTACAATCGCAGCATGAACATTCCCCTCTTGCGCAGCAGCGAGCTGCGCGAACTTGAAGCCCGTCACAGCGACGTCCGGCCGCCGCTGATGGAACGCGCCGGCCACGCCGCGGCCAAATGTGCCCGGCAATTGTTGAAGGGAAATCAGGCACCCGTGTTGATTCTGGCCGGCCCCGGCAACAACGGTGGCGATGCGCGAGTCATGGCGCGCGTCCTCAGGCAACAGAGCATCGCGGTGACCCTGGTTGGCCCCGCAGAAACAGTCCCGGCCGGCAAGTACGGGCTGGTAGTCGACGGCCTGTTCGGCATCGGCCTGGCCCGTCCCATTCAGGGCGCCTGGGCCGAGCTGGTCGCGCGCATCAATGCTTTTTCCGGGCCGGTGCTTGCGCTCGACATTCCCAGCGGCCTGGATGGCGATACCGGGCGTATCCTGGGCATTGCAGTGCGCGCGACGCATACGCTGAGTTTCATCGGCGGCAAGCCCGGCCTGTATACCCTCGATGGCCCGGACCATTGTGGTGAGGTCAGCGTCGTCGACCTCGGACTGCGTCTCGACGGCTTCCCGGGTGCCCTGCTCTCCGTCGATGATTTTCGTTCCTGCCTCACGCCGCGCCCGCGCAGCAGCCACAAGGGCAGCTTCGGCTCGCTGGCGGTGATCGGCGGCGCCACGGGCATGACCGGGGCGGCGCTGCTGGCGGGACGCGCGGGGCTCAAACTCGGTGCCGGCCGGGTCTTTGCCGGCCTGCTGCACGCGCTTGCCGTCGATCCGCTGCAAGCGGAACTCATGCTGCGTTCGCCGGACGACGCACTGGCGCAGGCCACTACGGTCGTGGTCGGGCCCGGCCTCGGTGTTTCCGACACCGCCCTGGCCATTTTTCGCCGTGTCGCCAGCACCGACTTTCCGCTAGTGATCGATGCCGACGCACTCAACCTGCTGGCGGCCCGACCGGTCCTGGCCGCCCATGTGGCCCGCCGCTCGGCACCAACGATCATCACCCCGCATCCGGCCGAGGCCGCGCGCCTGCTGGCCAGCAGCGTCGATGCGGTGCAGGTCGACCGCGTCGGTGCCGCGCTGAAGCTGGCCCAGCGCTTCAAGGCCCATGTCGCGCTCAAAGGTTGCGGCACCATCGTCGCCCACCCCGACGGCCGCTGGCGCATCAACGCCACCGGCAACCCCGGGCTCGCTTCGGGCGGCACGGGCGATGTGCTCGCCGGCATGATTGGTGCGCTGCTGGCGCAGGGCTGGCCGGCCGCCGCTGCGGTATCGGCGGCGGTCTGGCTGCACGGCGCAGCCGCGGACGAACTGGCCGCCGCCGGCGAAGGACCGATCGGCATCGCCGCAGGAGAACTGGCCACCGCCGCCCGCAGACTGCTCAATCGCCTGATCGCCACGCATGCCTGAAGCCCGCCGCAAGGTCGGCTTCGCCGTGCTGCTGATGCTCGGTGCGACACTGTGTTTTGCCGCGCTCGACGCCACATCGAAACACCTGTCGCGGACCTACCCGATCCCGATGATGGTCTGGGGCCGCTACACCTTCCATTGCCTGATGATGCTGATCTTCCTCGCGCCCGCGATGCGCCTGCAGCTGATCGCCACCTCGCGTCCCCTCGCCCAGGTCACGCGCGCACTGATGCTGGTCGGCACCACGGGATTTTCCATGGCCGGTTTTTCCATGATGCCGCTGGCCGAAAGCACCGCCTTCCTGTTCATCACCCCGCTGGTCGTCGTCATCCTGTCGCACTGGCTGCTCAAGGAGCGGATCACCGGCTTGCACTGGCTCGCCGTCGTTGCCGGCTTCTGCGGCGCCCTGCTGATCGCCCGCCCCGGCGGCGCGCTGAACCCGCAGGGCATCTTCTGGATGACGCTGGCCGCCGCCTGCTACGCGATCTACCAGATCCAGACCCGCCAGCTGTCGCCGACCGAAAATACCGTCACCATGCTGTTCTACACCGCCTTGGTCGGCACCGTGTCGATGACCCTGGCGGCGCCCCTGTACTGGGGCGGACCGATGCCCGACTGGATCGACGCCGCGCTGATCGCATCGCTGGGCCTGTATGGCGGCACCGGGCACCTGATGCTGACCCGCGCCTTCCGCTACGCCAACGCGTCCTTCCTCTCTCCCTTCCTGTATGCCCAGCTGGTCTGGGCCGCGCTGCTGGGCGCGCTGTTCTACCGGCACCTGCCGGATCTGCTCTCGGTGGCCGGCATGATGGTGATCGTCGCCAGCAGCCTGTCCATCGCCCTTGCCGAACGCATGCAGCGCAAGGCCTGATACAGTAAGAGCCGCCGCATCACCGACCCGGAGGACGTCCATGTTGCAGAGCCTCGACCGAATCCTGCCGCAGCGCTACCATGCCTGGGCCCTGTGCGCCATCCTTGCCGCCGCCTGCCTGCTGCTGTTGCCCTTCTCCTCGCTCTGGTTGTGGCCGGCCCTTGTCTTCGGCACCCTGGCACTGATCGGCCTCGTCGATTATCTCCAGCCGCGCCAGGCGATCCGCCGCAACTATCCGGTCCTGGCGCATTTCCGCTTTTTCTTCGAATACATCCGTCCCGAGATCCGCCAGTACTTCATCGAGGCCGATTCGGAGGAACTGCCCTTCTCGCGCGCGCAGCGTTCGATCATCTACCAGCGCTCGAAGCAGGCGCTGGACAAGCGCCCCTTCGGCACCCAGCTCAACCTCTACGAGCCGCATTACGAATGGATCAACCACTCGATCGCACCCGTGCGCATCGAAAGCCACGACTTCCGCATCGACGTCGGCGGTCCCGCGTGCGCGAGGCCCTACTCCGCCAGCGTCTTCAACATCTCGGCGATGAGCTTCGGCGCCCTGTCCGCCAACGCCATCCTGGCGCTCAACGAAGGCGCCCGCCGCGGGCACTTCTTCCACGACACCGGCGAGGGTTCGATCTCGCGCTATCACCGGCAGAACGGCGGCGACCTGGTGTGGGAAATCGGCAGCGGCTATTTCGGCTGCCGCGATGCCAACGGCAAGTTCGACGGCGCACGCTTCGTCGAGAATGCCGCGCCCGACCAGGTCAGGATGATCGAGGTCAAGCTCTCGCAGGGCGCCAAGCCCGGCCATGGCGGCGTCCTGCCCGGCGCCAAGGTCTCGCCCGAAATCGCTGAAGCGCGCGGTGTTCCGGTCGGCCAGGACTGCATCTCGCCGCCCAACCACTCGGCCTTTGCGACGCCGATCGAGTTGCTCGAATTCATCGCCCGCCTGCGCGACCTCTCCGGCGGCAAGCCGGTCGGCTTCAAGCTCGCCATCGGCCATCCCTGGGAATGGTTCGCCATCGTCAAGGCCATGCTGCAGACCGGCATCGCACCGGACTTCATCGTCGTCGACGGCGGCGAGGGCGGCACCGGAGCCGCGCCGCTGGAATTCACCGACCATGTCGGCGCGCCGCTGCGCGAAGGCCTGATGCTGGTGCACAACACGCTGGTCGGCGTGAACCTGCGCCACCAGATCAGCATCGGCGCCTCGGGCAAGATCGTCACCGCCTTCGACATGGCGCGCACCATCGCCACCGGCGCCGACTGGTGCAATTCCGCCCGCGGCTTCATGTTCGCGCTGGGCTGCCTGCAGGCCCAGACCTGCCACACCGGCCACTGCCCGACCGGCGTCACCACCCAGGATCCGGCGCGCATGCGGGCGCTCGACGTCGGCGACAAATCCTCGCGCGTGCACCAGTTCCATCGCAACACCCTGATTGCACTGAAGGAGATGCTCGGCGCGGCGGGACTGGGCCACCCGCGCGAACTCGGCCCGGAACACGTCATCCGCCGCGTCTCGGCCACCGACGTGCGTTCGCTCGCCAGCCTGCACCACTGGGCGCGGCCCGGCGAACTGCTCGCCGGCGTCCCCGACCATCCGGTATTCAAGGTTTTCTGGGAAGTCGCGCGCGCCGACAGTTTCGAGGCGCCGGCGACCACGCTGAGCCTGCGTGGCGCCAAAACCCGTTGAAGCCGCGATGCTAGAATCGGCGGCGGAAAAACCAGCTACCCGAATATCATGGAACTGCCCCTCCAGCTCGCCGCCGAAGTGCAGCGCAACGTGCTTGCCGCCCTGACCGAAGACATCGGCGGCGGCGACCTGACCGCACTGCTGAGCCCGGGTGACAAGCGCTCGCAGGGCACCGTCGTCAGCCGCGAGGACGCTGTTCTGGCCGGTACGGCGTGGTTCGACTCCTGCTTCCGACGACTCGATCCCCTTGCCGAGATTCTCTGGAACATGCGCGACGGCGACACAATCTGCGCCGGCGAGGTCGTTTGCGAGATCGAAGCCAACACCCGCGCCCTGCTCACCGCCGAGCGCACCGCGCTGAATTTCCTGCAACTGCTCTCGGCCACGGCCACCGCCACGCGGCTCTATGTCGACGCCGTCGCCGGCACCGGCGCGCGCATCGTCGACACGCGCAAGACCCTGCCCGGCCTGCGCCTGGCGCAGAAATACGCCGTCACCTGCGGCGGCGGCAGCAACCACCGCCTCGGCCTCCATGACGGCATCCTGATCAAGGAAAATCACATCATGGCCGCCGGCGGCGTCACCGCCGCGCTGGAGGAGGCACGCGCCATCGGCCGCGGCGACGCCTTCATCCAGATCGAGGTCGAGACCATGGAACAGCTCGCCGAAGCCCTCGACGCCGGCGCGAAGATGATCCTGCTCGACAACATGGACCTGCACCAGATGCGCCAGGCCGTCGGCCTCACCGCCGGCCGCGCCCAGCTCGAAGCCTCCGGCGGCGTCAGCCTGGAAACCGTGCGCGCCATCGCCGAAACCGGCGTCGATCGCATATCGGTCGGCGGCCTGACCAAGAACGTGCGCGCCATCGACCTCTCCCTGCGGCACAGGGAGGGCTGATCCGCTATAATTCGCGCCCTGCCGCAATGGCAGGAACCAGCAGGAATCCGCGGAGAGGTGGATGAGCGGTTTAAGTCGCACGCCTGGAAAGCGTGTTTAGGTGAAAGCCTAACGCGGGTTCGAATCCCGCCCTCTCCGCCAAGCATCGTGTAGCCAAGCGCCTTTCCTGGCGTTCTTGCACGGAACAAGTATCGCCGTGCTTGGTGGGTTCTGATGGCGCCATGCAGCCCTTTTCAATCTGCTGCTCCCACTTGCCGCCGTACCGCCAGCACCGACTTTTCTGTTGCCACCCACGCCATCCGCAGCATGCAACGCCCCAATCGGTCGCACCCAGCCGCGACGTGGTCACCGGACATGCACCGGATGCTCACCGCGTTGCGCAGGCAGTCCCCCACGCTACCGTCTCGGGTGTTTGATGCAGCAGCGGCAACGGCTCGTAGCCCGGGAAATACCCCGCCGCAAGGTTTTCTGCGAGTGGTACCGATAACCCAGCGCCTCCTTGTCCTCCGTCGCGTCGGTCAGGGTCCAGATCCTGGCTTTGTCCTTTACCCGATCGATGCCCGACGGGGCGACATACAACTCGGCATCCGAATATCTGAAAACCGGCACCCAGTCGGCCAGGGCCGGTACGCTGATTGCCGCCGCGAGCAGCATGAAGCTGATTGCATGCTTCACGTGCCCCCTCCTCCTGGCAGCCTGCAGCAGCTGCCGCCGGCTGGCTTCGTTATCGCAACAAGGCAGCGTTGCCATCATCGGAACTTCGCCGCCAGTTTTGCCTTCCCGCCCGGATCTTGCTAGAGTCTCGGAAGCATCCGTTTCACCATCGGATCGTCATTGAGCCCCACGCCCAGGAGAACAAGATGACCTCACTCAAGCCGCTACGCATCGCCCTGTGCGCGGCCATATGTTCCACCGCGCCGGCTGCCGCCGTTGCACAGACCATCAACCTGCTGACCGAGGACGCCTATCCCTTCCAGTACCTGGAGGACAATAAGCTTACCGGCATGGCGGCGGAAGTGGTGATTGAGATCTTCAAGCGCGCCGGCATCGCCCACAAGGACGAAATGCTGTCATGGAAGGATTCCTATGACCGTGCCCAGGTTTATCCGAACACCTGCGTCTACAGCACCGCGCGGACCGAAAACCGCGAAAAGGTGTTCAAGTGGATCGGGCCGATCGTGGAGAACAAGTGGGCGGCCTTCGCCAAAAAAGGCTTCAAGGGCACGCTGGCGCGCCCCGACGACCTGACCCAGTATCGCGTCGGCGTGTTGCAGGGCGATGCCAAGGAACGTTACCTCAAGGACCTCCGGGTCACATTCCGCGTTCCGGAACCCGATGATGCGAAAAATCCCTCGAAGCTGACGCTGAACCGCACGGAACCCGACAAGATCGACCTGTGGGTCACGGGCTACTATTCGGGGGCCCACATCGCCGCCAAGACAGGTGTCAAGGATGTCGTTCCGGTCTGGGTATTCCAGTCCTCGGAGAACTACCTGGCCTGCAACCTCGGCCTGCCGCAAGCCACCACCGACAAGCTGCAGAAGGCGCTCGACGCCATGAAGCGCGACGGCAGCCATGCGGCGATCGTCGCCCGTTACGAGGCCAAGGTCAAGGCGAAATAAGGAGCGTTGCCGGCCGGGGGCGCGTCACAGCGGCCGTATCGATTGGCCGCGAACATCGAGCCACGCGCTCTCGCCATTCCGGCGTTTCATGCCGAGGATCGCGCTGCGCGGCAATCCGGCGATGTGCCGCGTGATCACGTCCATGGTCCAGCCGTGGGTGATGACCAGGATGCGTTTGCCTGGATTCGGCCGGGCAATCTCGGCGATGGCGTGCAGCACGCGGTCGGCAAAATCGTCCATGGATTCGCCCTGCTCGAAATCGGTTGCCGGATTCCGCTTGAGAATCTGCTGCAGCAGCACCGGATTCAAGTCCGCCAGTTCCGCCTTCGGAATGCCCTGGATGGCGCCGAAGTTGCGCTCTTTCAGCCCGTCGTGGATTTCGGGCGGCCCCAGCCGCAGCGAACGGGTGATGATCTCGGCGGTTTCGCGGGCGCGCACCAGCGGGCTTGAATAAACCTTGGAAAATCCGACCTGTGCCAGGCCCGCCAGCATCTGATACGCCTGCCGCCGCCCCTTGTCGTTGAGCGGGACATCTAGCCATCCCTGCAGCACGCCGACGACATTCCAGTCGGTTTCGCCATGGCGCGCGATACAGACGTAGGTAGCGGCCGGGGGCGCATTCATGGCGTTGGGTGCGGCTGCGATCGTTGAGGGCAAGGAATGAAAATCGAATTGGCCCGCCCGGCGGGATTCGAACCCACTACCCCCGGCTTAGAAGGCCGGTGCTCTATCCAGATGAGCTACGGGCGGATGCGCCCTTTCTGGCACGCAGGGCAAGTTTAGCGCAGGACAGAACAAACGGCGCCGGGAGGGGCATAATTGCCGGAGTTCCCGCCAATCGCCCGCATACGCCCATGGCCGCCGACCAGACCTACTGCTACCACTGCCGCACCCATCATCCGCGCAACGAAATGCGGCTGATCGTGACCAAGACCGGCAAGCGCTGGCGCTGCATCC